>CAMCUJ010000202.1 GCA_945878965.1 uncultured Clostridia bacterium | reverse complement strand
TATCGGGAGGCGAAAAGGTTAGGTGTATGCTTTCAAGAATGATGATGTTTGGTGCAAATGTTCTTCTTCTTGACCAGCCTACAAACCATTTGGATCTTGAATCTATTACAGCAGTAAATAACGGTCTTGTAGATTTTAAGGGTAATATAATTTTTACATCTCATGACCATGAATTTATACAGACAATTGCAAACAGAATTATAGAGATTACGGAAGATGGAATAATAGATAAGCTAACAACATACGACGAGTATTTGGAAAGTAAAAAGGAAGTGATGTAAGTGCTTTGCTCAAGATGTAATAAAAATCTCGCTGTTATTTTTGTTACTAAATATGACGGCTTAAACCACAAGACTAACGAGGGTTATTGCTTGACCTGTGCTAAGGAAATGAATCTTGGACCTATAGATAATATTATGAAGCAGTTTGGAATTAATGCTGAGGAAATGGACAGCTTAAACAGTGAGATGGCAGAAATGCTCGGTGAGATGAATGAGGACGGCTTTGATTTGAATGCCGGAATGGAAATGTTTAAAAACGGATTTTCGCTTACCAATTTTAACAGTGACGATGAGGATATAGACGACGATGAATATTCGGATGATGAAATTTCAGCCGTTCCGAATATTATGAGTATACAGATTCATATGTCTGAAGATGACATTAATAATAAGGATAATATAAAAAATATTGAAAATTCAAAAGAAACGCAAAGTGACGAAAATTCCGAAAAGAATAATGCAGAGATAAAAGACAGTCAAAGCGGAGCGGCGGCACAGCCGGAAAGAGAGGATGGGGAGTCTTCCGAAGCTGAGGAAAGAAGGGACAGCGGACGTGGTTTTCCGTTTGACTTTTTGAATAGCTTTATGCAGGGGCCGAGCAGAAACGGCAGAGGTTCTGAGAAAAATTCAAAGCGTGAAAAGGGTCAGAAGAAGAAACGCCGTTTTCTTGACAGCTACGGAACCAACATAACTCAAAAGGCAAAGGACGGAAGGATTGACAGGGTAATCGGCAGAGATACAGAAATGACGAGGGTTGCACAGATATTAAACAGAAGAACAAAGAACAATCCTGTTTTGATAGGTGAGCCGGGAGTCGGAAAAACAGCCATTGCCGAAGGTTTGGCACTTAAAATAATCGAGGGCGATGCTCCGGCTAAGCTTTTAAGCAAGGAGATATATCTTCTCGATATGCCGTCCATGGTTGCCGGAACACAGTTTAGGGGTCAGTTTGAATCAAGGCTTAAGAGTGTAATTGAGGAGGTTAAAAAGGCAGGAAACATAATTCTTGTAATAGATGAAATTCATACAATTTCTTCGGCAGGTGACGCTGAGGGCGGAATGAATGCCGGAAATATTCTGAAGCCGGCACTTGCTAAGGGTGAAATTCAGGTAATCGGTGCTACAACTCTTGATGAATACAGAAAGCATATTGAAAAGGATTCGGCACTTGAACGAAGATTTCAGCCGATTATAGTTGAGGAGCCGTCTGTTGAGGATACTGTGGAAATTATAAAGGGAATTAAGGACTATTATGAGCAGTATCATAAGGTTAAGATTTCTGATGAAATAATCGAAACTGCGGTAAAGCTTTCAAAGCGTTATATAAACGACAGATTTTTACCTGATAAGGCGATTGATATTATAGATGAGGCTGCGTCAAAGGTTAATCTTGCGAACACTGCACTTATTGAGATTGAAAAGCTGAACGGTGACCTTAAAAATATTGATGTTAATATAAATGCTATAGAAAACAA
The DNA here is from genome assembly GCA_945878965.1 of uncultured Clostridia bacterium. Taxonomy (GTDB): domain Bacteria; phylum Bacillota; class Clostridia; order Monoglobales; family Monoglobaceae; genus CAMCUJ01. The sequence continues at coordinate 1,643 of CAMCUJ010000202.1, read as the reverse complement.
GCTTGAGAACAATTCCGAAAATGACAGGAATATAGAGGATTACCAAAGACTTGCCGACTTAAAGAGCAAGAAGTGTCAGATTGAGGATACTATAAAAAATCTCAGCAAAGAAGCCTCGGACAAGGAGCTTGAGGTTTCGGACATTGCGGCAGTTATTGAGGGTTGGACAAAAATTCCTGTCAAGCATATTTCGGAGTTTGAAACAAACAAGCTTATGCATCTTGAGGACAGACTCCATACAAGAATAATAGGACAAAATGAGGCGGTTAAATCGGTTGCAGCGGCTATAAGAAGAAAGAGAGCCGGAATAAGCATAAGAAAAAGACCGATATCGTTTATATTTGTAGGGCCTACGGGAGTCGGAAAAACCGAGCTTGTAAAGCAGATTGCAAGGGAAGTGTTTGACAGTGAGGACGCATTAATTCGTCTTGATATGTCGGAATATATGGAGAAGCACGCAGCGTCAAAGCTTATCGGCGCACCTCCGGGATATGTGGGCTATGATGAGGCGGGACAGCTTACCGAAAAAATCCGCAGACACCCGTATTCGGTTATATTGATGGATGAGATTGAAAAAGCACATCCCGATGTATTTAATATGCTGCTTCAGGTGCTTGATGACGGAAGAATTACCGACAGTCAGGGCAGAGTTGTTTCATTTGAGAACACCATTATAATTATGACTTCAAATGCCGGAAGCAACAAAAGCTCGGCGATTGCAGGCTTTGGAAACAGCGATGATGAGATTAACGCATTAAGTGCTGAAACTGCACTTAAGGAGCTGTTAAGACCTGAGTTTTTAAACCGAATTGATGAGATTATCACGTTTAAGGAGCTTAAGCGAGAGGAACTTGTTGAAATTGTTGATATTATGCTTAAGGAGCTTTCTGAGGGACTTTCCGAAAAAAATATTACGATGGAGGTTACGGAGGAAGCGAAAGAGCATATTGCGGATAAGGCTTACAGCAAGACCTACGGTGCAAGACCGCTCAGACGCTACATCGAGAGAAATGTTGAAGATAAGCTTGCGTCTATGCTTATTTCGGGCGAAATCAAGGACGGCAGTAATATTAAAATTAATAAAGACTTTTTTGAAGATTAATGAAAGTCGGGGCAGTTCATATATGAATTGCCTCGATTTATTATTTTACTGACTGTGTTATTTAGCAGAATAGTAAAAAAGATGGGATTTAATTCAATAAGACGCAGAGCGCCGTTATTCAACGTTTTCGGTGGGAAAAAGGTACTCCCACCGAAAAAATCAAGTGGAACCCACCGCTAAGATGCGGGGGACATCTTGATTTAGTTATATATTTTACGCCGTTATGGAATTTTGATGTCGTTTCATACCGTTTTGATGTCGTTTTGTCACAAGTCTATTGACAAGAATAAAATAAAATTTTATAATGAACTATGTATGGTTTAATATAGGCTGTCTTATGGAATTCACAAAATAGCATATATTAAATTGTTTGTAAAAGGAGGAATTTTTTAAAATGACAACAAAACCAAAAAATCAATAGAAATATTGATTGGTAAATTTTTTTACAAAGTAGGAGGTACTCTATGAAAACGAAACGAATTGTAAGCTTGTTTATCACGCTTTGCATGCTTATGTCACTTGTGCCATATACTATGGTATA
>CAMCUJ010000201.1 GCA_945878965.1 uncultured Clostridia bacterium | reverse complement strand
TTGCAATTGCGTGGGCAACGCTTGGAATTGTTTCACCCTGCATAGTAGAGGTTGGGCTCAAAAGTGCACCGGTCGGCATAAACAGAACCTTATTTAAATCGCCTTTTTGTAGCTTTTCCATTATATAACCGCAAAACACTGCCGTACTGCAGCCGCAGCCGCTTCCGCCTGCGTGAACATCCTGCTTATCAATATCAAAAATCATACAGCCGCAGTCATCATAATTCTTAGTCATATCATATCCGTAACCGTTCATAAGGTCAATAACTATCTCTCTGCCGAGTGTTCCGAGGTCGCCCGATAAAATAAGGTCATAGTCACTTGGCGAGGTATTGGTATCCTCAAAATGTGCCTTTAAAGTCTGAACCGCCGCCGGAGCCATTGCCGCACCCATATTATTTGAATCCTTAATTCCCATATCAACTATCTTTCCAAAGGTTACATAATTAATAAACGGCGGTTTATCTGAATTTGAAACAACAGCCGCACCCGAACCCGTAACCGTCCATTGTGCTGTGGGAGTTCTCTGTCCGCCATATTCAAGAGGCATTCTGTACTGTCTTTCTGCTGTACAAAAGTGACTCGAGGTTACAACAGCACATTTATTTGCAAATCCACCGTCAATCATAACAGAGGCAAGTCCTAACCCTTCACCGAAGGTTGAACAGGCTCCGTATATTCCAAGATACGGAATATTACTCTCACGATGTGCAAAACCGGAGCTTATGCATTGATTTAAAAGATCACCTGCAAAAAGATAATCTATTTCACTCAATACGGATTTTGCTTTTTCAGCAGCAAGGCTGAGCGATTGAGTCTGCATTTTGCTCTCGGTTTTTTCCCACGTACTCTCATCCCACTGTGCGTCCTTAAGAATCATATCAAAATAATTCTTAAGAGGTCCTTCTCCTTCCTTTTTTCCTACGATTGATGCAGTGCTTAATATGCTTACCGGTGACGCTGTTTTTATGGTTTGTTTACCGATTTTCTTCATTGTTTTATATCAGCCCCTTTAATAATGTCTTTAGCCTTAAATTCAATAAGCGGCACAGCCGCGTCATTCAACGTTTTCAGTGGGAAAAAGGTACTCCCACTGAAAAAATTAAATGTCATCCGCCGCCTATAGAGGCGGGGGACATCTTAATTTAGTTATAAATTATGAATTTTTGTTAAACTCTCCGTAACGGCAATCGCACAGGATATCATACTCTATCGGGCAGATATGCAATCCGCCCGTACAAAGGATAGCAATTGCTCTTACACCTTAAAGAGCGTACGGCTTTAGCTGTTATAAAGTAGTACGACATCGAGTGCTGTCGCTATTCTTACTTAAGCACCGCCTGCTATATAATAAAGAAAACCAACGACTATCGAGGCAGTAATTCCGTATACTAAAACAGGACCCGCTATTATAAATAACTTAGAAGCAAGACCCAGAACATAACCCTCACGCTTGAATTCCATAGCCGGAGATACTATAGCATTTGCAAAGCCGGTTATCGGAACTATAGTTCCGGCTCCTGCATACTTTGCAAGCTTATTGTAAAGATTAAGACCTGTAAACAACGCTCCGAGAAACACCATTGTAATCGGAACAGCTGTTTTAACCATCTCCTCATTAATATGAAGTATATTTGTATAAAAATCCGAAAATCCCTGTCCTATAACGCATATAAGCCCGCCTATTACGAACGCAATTGAAACATTTTTAAACAGCTTACTCTTAGGTGATTTTGCATCAACATATCTTGAATACTCCTCTTTGGTAAATTCCATTTTCACTTTTCCTCCTTTCAGAGTTCTGTTGTATATATTTTAATTCTTTTTGTTATTATGGAATATTTAAGATAAAATATACATAATAAAAGCAGTACTGCATTTTACAGTACTGCTTTGAATCAAATTTCGATTAGCCTTAATATATTAATAATTAAATAAATTTTTGATATCCTATTTAACCACATTAAATGCATCATCAAGTGCTGAAATTAAATCATCTATATTTTCTGTACCAATCGAAAGTCTTATAGTATTAGGTTTAATTCCCTGTTCTTTAAGCTCCTGTTCATTACACTGTGAATGTGTTGTAGTTGCCGGATGAATTACAAGAGATTTTGAATCCGCAACATTTGCAAGAAGTGAGAATATTTCAAGATTATCTATGAATTTATGTGCCTCCTCTACTCCTCCTTTAATTTCAAAAGTGAATATTGAACCTCCGCCGTTTGGAAGATACTTTTTATAAAGCTCATGACTCGGTTCAGACGGAATTGATGGATGATGTACCGCCTCAACCAATGGATGCTTGCTTAAATAATCAACTATTTTAAGTGCATTCTCTACATGACGTTCAACTCTTAGTGAAAGTGTTTCAAGACCCTGAAGGAAAATGAATGCATGAAACGGTGATAATGTTGCTCCCGTATCTCTAAGCAGAATTGCACGTATATATGTTACGAATGCCGCCGCGCCTACTGCCTTTGTAAAGCTTACACCGTGATATGACGGATTTGGATCTACAAATTGTTCAAACTTGCCCGAGTCCTCCCAATTAAATTTACCGCTGTCAACAATAACACCACCGATTGCCGTTCCGTGTCCTCCTATGAACTTAGTTGCACTATGTACAACTATATCTGCACCATATTCAATAGGTCTTACAAGATACGGTGTTGCAAATGTAGAATCCACTACAAGCGGAATTTTATGCTTATGTGCAATATCTGCAATTTTTTCGATATCTATTATATTGGAGTTAGGATTTCCTAAGGTTTCAATAAATATTGCCTTTGTATTATCCTGTATAGCACTTTCAAACGCTCCTTCAACCTCAGGGTCAACAAATGTTGTATCTATTCCGTATACCGGAAGCGTATGTGCAAGTAAATTATAAGTACCGCCGTATATTGTCTTTGAAGCTACAATATGGTCGCCCGCCTTTGCAAGTGCCTGAAATGTATAAGTAATTGCCGCAGCACCCGATGCAACCGCCAATGCAGCAACACCGCCTTCAAGTGCTGCTATTCTCTGTTCAAATATATCCTGTGTAGGATTGGTAAGTCTGCCGTAAATATTACCCGCATCTCTTAACCCGAAACGGTCAGCTGCATGCTGTGAATTGTGAAATACAAATGATGTTGATGCGTAAATCGGAACTGCTCTTGCATCTGTTACCGGGTCTGCCTGTTCCTGTCCTATATGTAATTGCTTTGTTTCAAATCTCCATTCTTTATTTGCCATTTTTATTCCTTCTTTCTATATATTTATAAACTGTAAAAATCAAATCTTTTATCTGTCTAAATCCCAACACATACACATTCGCTCGCTGTAAATATCTTTTAAAAACTCAACTGACATAGTATCAACCCTTTCTTATATATTTCCTATAGAAATACTATGATTTAAGTATAACATAAA
>CAMCUJ010000200.1 GCA_945878965.1 uncultured Clostridia bacterium | reverse complement strand
GTACATTTCTCAAAACGGCGAAACGAACGCTGCGCTTTAATCAGCGTATCCTTAGTATAACTGAATAATAATCGTTTCAAAAGACATAAAAACAGCGCCCTCTCCAAACACGGAAAGGGCGCTTTGTCATATATAATCATGACCTTTGCTGGTCGAGGTGAGCTGCGCTCACTAAAGGTCATAATTTTTTGTGCTTACCAAACGGCGTAGGTACGCTGTTTTTTTACTCTCTGTTTGCGATATAGTATATACCGCAAACGCAAAAATGTCAAGTGTTTTGTTGATTGTTAGAATAAAACTACACAATGTGCAAAAATTTCGAATGAAATCTTGACTTGTGCGCATAATAGTATTATAATACCATTAGAGAAAAATGCACATATACACAAATTTATCTAACGCAAGGAGGCCTGTTATGATAGAACGTAAAAAATATCTTGATAAGCTTATACGCAAGAAAGAGAACGGACTTGTCAAGGTCATTACGGGAATAAGGCGCTGCGGCAAGTCATATCTGCTGTTTGAGATATATCACCGCTATCTTAATTCTATCGGTGTTGACGACAGTCATATCATTGAAATTGCCCTTGATGATGACCCCAACGCACAGTACCGCAATCCGCTGGAGCTTGGCAAATATATACGCAGCCTTATAACCGACAAGGAACAGACCTATTATATCTTCCTTGATGAGATACAAAAGGTTGCGTCAATAAAAAATCCGTATCTTGATTCCGATGAAGAAAAAATCGGGTTCGTTGATGTTGTGCTGGGACTTATGAAGATACGAAACGCAGATATTTATGTAACGGGAAGCAACTCCAGAATGTTATCGTCTGATATTCTTACGGAGTTTCGTGGCAGAGGGGACGAGATACGGGTTAATCCGCTTTCCTTTACGGAGTTTTATGCCGCTTATGACGGTGATAAACGTGACGCTTGGACGGAGTATTACACTTACGGCGGAATGCCGCTCGTGCTTGTTCAAAAGACGCATGAGGACAAGGCAAAATATCTGCGGGACCTTTTCAGCAAGATATACCTTGATGATATTATTGCCCGAAACAAGATCGGACATGATAAATCCGTGCTGGAGGATCTGCTGAATGTTATTTCCTCTTCGGTAGGTTCGCTTACCAATCCGCTCCGTATTTCCAATACATTTTCAAGCATTACGGGCAAGACTGTTTCGGACGATACGATCGCAAAATATCTCGACTGCTTTGTGGATTCGTTCCTGATATACAAAGCACAGCGTTATGATGTCAAAGGGCGAAAATATATTGGTTCGCCGTTCAAGTATTATTTCTCCGATATAGGACTTCGCAACGCAAGGCTGAACTTCCGTCAGCAGGAAGAAAATCACATTATGGAGAATATCATCTACAATGAGCTGCTTATGCGTGAATACAGCGTTGATGTGGGTGTTGTGGAGTATTCTGCTGCAAGAAGTGATAAGAAGCGAAGCAGGACACAGCTTGAGATCGACTTTATAGCAAACAAGGGCAGCAGTAAATATTATATCCAGTCTGCGCTGAATATTGACACTGAGGAAAAGCGCACACAGGAGATTAACTCGCTTGTCAGGGTCAATGACTCATTTAAAAAGATCGTTGTTTTAAAGGATAAGATTATCCCCTGGCATGATGAAAAGGGGATCCTTTATATCGGCATTGAGCAGTTCCTGCTTGATGAGGACAGTATGAATATTTGAATTATTCACGGAAATGGTAAAGTCCATTTCCGTGATTTTTCATATATAGTATTTCATACACTTTTTCTGAAAGGTTTTTTATGACTTTTACATACAAAATACCGGTGTATCTATGTATTTATCAATATTTTTCATATTGCACTTTATAGCATGGATAAAGCTATATTACACTTATATCAGTAAGGTTATTATCATATTATTGCCAGTTACACATGAGTGTATTATATATTTATTCAAATGATTAAAAAAGTATAGATTTTCGCGCGGACGATAAAAGTTAATTATTTCTGATAACATATAAGTAAATATATTAGAAAGAGAGGAATGATACAATGTATCAGAATAATTACAAAATTACCGATGATGGATTTGGTATTCACACATTTGAACTTACAATACCAAGCATAACCCGCAAAGAATTTGAAAGAATTTCCAACAACGCAGAGAAAAAGTATGCCTGCAACAACGGAAATAGGATATGTATTTATTCCCGGCAGAAAGGGATTAGGATCTATCTTAACCATACCGACCTGAATTTTTACAACATCAAGGTCATTGTAGCGCCAAGGCAGCTGATCGATTGTGATGCCGAGGCGGTTTCTATATTCCGTGAGTCGGATGATATCGACCTATTGGAAGAAATGCTGAATGACGTTTTTGAAACGCATCTCGGCAAAGAATATACTGTCGATTCGTTCAGCTTATCCAGAGTCGATTTATGTGTTAATATCATGCTATCAGAAGCATTCTCCGCCGAGCGATATGTTAAGCTTATAAAGAGGTCAATGATATACAATGACAATGCGGAGATAATTACATTCCCCGAAGATGTTCCCGAGGCGAGCGAGAAAAATAAGCATAGTTTCCGCATTAACACCGGTTGTACAACATTTACAGCTTATGATAAGTATTTTCAGCTGGAGGATATAGGTGAAAACTATGAAGCAGTTTCAGAATCGTTGCTTCGTCTTGAGCTTGCAATTAATAGGGATATGCTTCGAGAGATAAGAAATGTTTATTCAAGAGATGTTGGAAATATTGAAATGATCGGTTATATGACGTTTACAAGCGGAACTTGGTTTGAAGAGTACATAAAAAAACATTTTTTGCCGGGCGATTATCATTATCTGTCAAATATGAAAACAGCCATTGAACGTTCAATGTTAAGTACCAAGCTTAAAAATAGGATGTTGGAATATTCGGACATACAATGGGGCAAGAGGTCGTTTACAGCTGTACAGAATGAAATATTAAAACAGCTGGGCTCGGATTACAAGATGAAAAAGATGTTTAATGCATTTAAGTGTCTGGATGTTTACCCTATATCTCTTGCATATCGTGATAAACACGGTGAAAAAGCTGTGCCGGGTTTGTATAAGATATTTAAACTGTGAGGTGGACTTACTGTGAAAGATAAAAAATTTCTGTCTGTTTCCGAGGCTGCGGAGTATCTGGGTGTAAGCAGAGCAACGATGTATCGATATTTGCAGGAGAAGACTATTCCTGCGATAAAGCTCAGAGGAAACACATGGAAAATATCCGTTAAGTATTTAGAGTCATTGGAAAATGATATGAAAAAATAAGGATAAAAAATATACCGTTCCGACATGGGACGGTATATTTGCTTATGTATCAATGCTTTCGGTTATATTGAAATCGCCGTCTATGTTGATGTTGACATCTATTCTGTCCTTGTAAATTATG
>CAMCUJ010000199.1 GCA_945878965.1 uncultured Clostridia bacterium | reverse complement strand
ATTGAGTTCAAGGGAAAATGGCAGTCACAGAATCCGTCAGCAGTAAAGTCATGGGAAGATAATTGGGATATATTATCCACATTCTTTGCATATCCTGTTGAGATACGTAAGATAATATATACGACAAATATTATTGAGGGATTGAATCGCCAATTCAGAAAGGTTACAAAGACAAAATCTGTATTCCCTAATGATGATTCTCTGAGAAAAATGCTGGATCTTACATCACAAAACATTACTAAAAAGTGGACGCAGCGATACAAGAACTGGGATATTGTTATCCGTCAGCTTAAAATCATGCACGATGAGAAAACAGCATAAACGGGGCTCTGCCCCAAACCCCGAGGTTTAACGCATTGGTTTTCCCTAAAACGGGCGAAACGAGCGGATGAACCGCCCGTTTCAGTGCAAAATCCGCATGACCGCTCCGGTTGCTCCTCAGCATTGCCGTATCCTGTCAAGCGATAAAAGCCAATAGTTATTATTGACAGATTATATTAAGCTTATACCTGTAATTTTCGCCTTGTCGAGTTTTGTCAGATATTGCTTACACAACTTTTTCCGCAGACCCCAGTAGCAGAAAACTTTTTCAGTTGTCTCAAATGTGAACTTGTACATCACAAACATTACCGTACAAGGGCGGAAGCAGAAGCTGATATATTCGCATATATCGAAACATATTACAATGCCGTACGGTCACAATCATCGCTTAATTGGCTGTCTCCGCTTGCATACGAGCAGCTGCTGAGCGTTTATTGTGGCTAGTCGCAAAAAATGAGAATTTAAAACATAATAAATGAGAAAATAAAAAAAGAGTGTTTTATAATACGAATTTATCACATAATTGTGTTAAACTCTATATTTATAAAACACTCTTTTATTTTGAAAAACATATGTAAAATATCTATTTAACATCTGTTTTCCCTTGTTTTCTTGGTGATTTTCTACGGTCTATAATAACATTGTCACCTGTCTTTTTTATTTTATTCGGTACATATTCAAATATGTCTCCTACCGAACAATCAAGAACCTCACACATTCTGTCGATATTCTCTAAACTAACACGTTCCGCAAAATCATTATACATCATATTGATTACATTTTTACCAATACCCGTTTTCTTGGAAAACTCTGCTTGACTTATCCGTTTTTCACCAAGCAATCTTGATAGATGGTTAATAATCATCTATAACACCTCACAGGATATTATACTACTTAATATAATTATTGACTTATTTTAAGTATAATATCCCCATTTTAGGTATTAATAATTTCTGATTATCAACTCTTTAAATTCTCTTCCTGTTCCACGGTTAATTGACAAATTGTTATTTCTGCTTATTTCTTCTATGTTATATTCCTTATATAAATTCTTTATAAATTCATCATTATTATAACTAAGAATAAATTTGCCCTTTATCTGTTTTAAACAATCCCTCAATCTTATATGGTCTTTTTCACCAAAATCACAATTATAGTATTTTTCTGTTGTATGATACGGAGGGTCAAGATAAAACAAAGCATTCGGTCTGTCATATACTTTTATTAAATCCTCAAAATCCTTATTTTCTATAACAACACGTTTTAAACGTTCCTGTACTTTCGGAAAATCTCCTATTTTATCTACAATACAAGATGTTGCTGTTTTAAATGATTGTCTATCTGAACCGAAACTACTGCGTATTAAAGTAAAATACCTTGCTGCTCTCTGAATATCGGTTAGTCCGCTCATATTTAATTGCTGTTTACAATTCATAAATACTTCACGTGAATGTACTGTATATTGCAGTTCTTTTTCCAACGCCTCTCTATGATATTTTAAACATCGGTATAAATTAACCAGATTACTGTCAATATCGTTAAAAACTTCGCATTTTGCGTGTAAATCTTTTGAAAATAACACCCAACCTGCGCCGCCGAACACTTCAATATATCTGTCATAACTTTCACTTTCGGGAAACCTTTCGGTTATCGCCTTTCTAAGCAGTTTTTTGCCGCCAATCCAACTTATAAAACTGTCCATATAATATCACCTTTCATTAAATAATTTTTGAGGTGTTACAGATGATATTATAAACGAGTTATATTATTTATTCCTACATCTCTCCGCTATCACCAATCCCCTAAGCATATCCTCGCTCATATTAATATCCCCGTTCTCGTCCCCGCATAACACACCGTCCGCCATCAGCTTTTGTATAACCGGCTTGCCCCAGTCCGGCACATCATTCACCGTCTTGTACACCGGATTGCGGTCTTTCATATCCTGTACAATCCTGTATAAATTGCTCAAACTTTCGTCAATAGCCTGCATTTTCGCTTTTTCCGCCTCTGTCATTTCGTCATTACCTCCATTCACAATTTTGCTCCTAAAATCAATCCATTCGCCGTTGTCCACCAACTCCGCCGGACAGCGTTTGTGTGTCACGTCATAGTGCCGTATAACATGGTCAATATCAATGTTGTACTTATCCATTAAATACCGCACCAATTCCGCCGTATTTTTCTCCACAGCCGCGTTACGGCTCACACTGTCGCACATTTCCACGCCTATCGAATTAGCGTTTCGGCACTCCGCATGATAATATTTTCCGCTTGTACCGCAGTGCCACGCAATATCCTTGTCCTCGACACACTGCCAAATGCTGTTTTCATCAACAAAATAGTGCGCACTTGAACCGCGGTTTGCCGACTTAAAATATTGCGTGTTCGCATACGCGGTGTCCTTTTGATTACCTGTGTAATGCACCACGATATATTTTATGTCCCTGTTGGTTTTTACGGTGCGGTTAATCGTTGTCAGATTTTTCTGTATCGTCAACATTTTGTGTCCCCCTTAACTGTAATAACACGTCCTTTAATTTCTGCGGAATATTATTTCCGTTAATCTCGGCGCAGTTTTCCAATAGACTTATTCCCTCATTTGCTATAAAAAACATAATAACAATCTCACGCAGTGCCACATTACCGCCTATTACCGTCTGCAACACATTCGCCGTAACAACCATAATAAGTATTACAATCTTTTTCGCCAACCCCTTAAATCCAATCTCGCTTGACAGCCTTTTCGTGTACCACCCTTTTATCAATCCTGTTATGTAGTCAAGCACAATCAGCGTAATCAACGCGCACAGCAGCTTGTCCCACGCCCCGAATGCCCACGCGAACACACCGCCGAATATACCGACCACCACACTTATCCAATTAAATAATTTGTCCAATATTATTCACCGCCCTCTATCATGCCGACAAGCTCCTTATACTGCTCGTCAGTAATTCTGCCCGCAAGCAAAAATACATCAAGCTTGTCCATTAATTCGTCCTTGTCATAATTGCCCTTTGCAATAATTTTTTTAATCAATCTGTATGTCATATTATCCTCCTTACTCCGTAACTCCCAGTTCAATCATACTCAATCG
>CAMCUJ010000198.1 GCA_945878965.1 uncultured Clostridia bacterium | reverse complement strand
GGATTAGATGTATCCGCTTCAAACTTAACCTTGTATATTCCAACGTCTGAAAGCATCTTTTCAACTATTCCCTTAAGGTCATAAAAGTCATAATTTCCGTACATACCTATAGAAATTATTGAAGGCTCAGAAGGTAACTCCTCACCGTCCTTTGGAATATAAATCTTGCCTATTTCAAACAAAGCGGCATCGGAGTTTCTCTTGTTGTAGTTTGTCTGAAGCACCTCAAGAGTGGTTGAAAGCATTGTGGTACGCATAACGCTGTTTTCTTCGCCGAGAGGGTTAGTGATTTTTACAAAATTACAGCGAGGGTCAGTTTCTTCAATGCCTATAAGGTTATACTCCTTAGGGTCAATGAAGGAGTATGTCATAATCTCGTAAAGACCGCTCGAAACAAGTGAATTTTTAATCTTATCCTCAAGCTTTTGTCTTTCGGTCTTTCCGCCGGCTGTAACATTTCCTTTCATCATTGTTGACGGAATTTTGTTATAACCGTAAATTCTCACAACCTCTTCTGCAATGTCCGCCATAGATTCAATATCATTTCTGAAAGTCGGAATAATTACCGTATTATCCTCAACTCCAAATTCAAGCTTTTTAAGTATTGTAACCATTTCATCACTTGAAATATCCGTTCCAAGGAATTTGTTCATCTTCTCAGGCTCAAACGGAAGCCTTCTCTGCGGCTTAATTTCGCCTCTTTTTTCAATTATTCCGCTTAAAACCTCACCGGCATTCATTTCGTGAGCAAGCTCACAGGCACGATTGATTGCAGGAAGTACATTTTCGGGGTCAAGACCCTTTTCAAAAAGAGCAGAGGCATCTGTTCTCATTCCAAGCTTTTTAGCGGCTAAACGTACTTTTATTCCTTCAAAATTTGCAGCCTCAAAAAGAACTGTTGTTGTGCTGTCCGTAACCTCGGTATTCGCACCGCCCATAACTCCGGCAACGCCGATTGCACGCTCGGTATCCGAGATTACAATCATTGAGCTGTCTAAGGTTCTTGGCTGGTCGTCAAGAGTTTCAAGCATTTCTCCGTCCTTTGCACGGCGAACGATAATTTTCTTTCCACATACATTGTCAAGGTCGTATGCATGCATAGGCTGACCGTATTCAAGCATTATGTAGTTTGTTATATCTACTATATTATTAATCGCTCGTATTCCACAATCGTTAAGACGCTTTTGCATCCATTTAGGGGAAGGGCCGATTTTGACATTCTTTAAAACTCTGCCTACGAAACGTGGGCAAAGGTCATAGTCCTCAACCTCAACACTTGCAAAGTCGTTGGCATTCTCCGAGGTTTCGGGAAACGATGGAGTTTTTACGTTGAAATCAAGGTCGAATGTTGCGGCTGTTTCTCGTGCAAGACCGATAATGCTCATACAGTCGGGACGGTTAGAGGTTATTTCAAACTCTACAACATTTTCGTTGAGATCCAAAGCCTCACATATATCAATACCAAGAGGAGTGTTTTCGTCAAGTATCATAATTCCTGTTGCAACATTGTCTGTAAGACCAAGCTCATCTGTTGAACAGAACATTCCCTGACTGAGAACACCACGAAGCTTGCCTTTGGTTATTTTAGTTCCGTCAGCAAGCACTGATTTGTGCTTTGCAACAGGAACAACCGCACCTTCAAAAACATTTTTGGCGGCAGTTACTATCTGAACCTCTTCATCTTTGATATCTACCTGACATACAACAAGCTTTTCAGCGTCCGGATGTTTTTCGATTTTAAGTATTTTTCCTGTAACTATATTTTTAAGGTTTTTGCCGGCAGACTCTATGCCCTCAACCTTTGAACCCGACATTGTCATTTCATGCTCGTAGGTCTTTGGGTCAATGTTTTCTATATTCATATAGTCGCCGAGCCAAGACATTGGTAATTTCATATTTATTACATAACCTTTCTGCACTATTGCGAAAAATAAAAATTTAATTATATAAAAGTATTAAAACTGTTTCAAAAATCTTGTGTCATTTTCAAAGAATAAACGTAAGTCCTCAATTCCGTATCTGAACATAGCAATTCTTTCAAGACCTATACCAAAAGCAAATCCCGAATATACATCAGGATCAATATCACAATTTTTCAATACCTTAGGGTGCACCATACCGCAGCCGAGAATTTCAATCCAGCCCTCGCCCTTACATATTCTGCAGCCCTCACCGCCGCAGTTAAAGCAGGAAATATCAACCTCGGCACTTGGCTCAGTGAACGGGAAGTGGTGCGGACGAAATCTTAGCTTTGTGTTTTCGCCGTAAAGCTTCTGAATGAATACCTCAAGAGTACCCTTAAGGTCTGCCATGGTTATGCCTTTATCTATTACAAGACCTTCAATCTGATGGAAAACCGGAGAATGTGTTGCGTCAACAGCGTCACTTCTGTAAACCTTGCCGGCAGAAATTATTCTGATAGGCGGTTTCTGATTTTCCATAACACGAACCTGAACAGGAGATGTCTGAGTTCTCAAAACGGTATTTTCGTTTATGTAGAATGTGTCCTGTGTGTCACGTGCAGGGTGGTTTTTCGGAATGTTAAGAGCTTCAAAGTTATAGTAATCAAGCTCAACCTCCGGACCTTCGGCAATATTGAAGCCCATACCGATAAATATATTCTTTAAGTCGTCAAGTACAGTTGTAAGAGGGTGTTTTCCTCCGGCAAGAATTTTTTTGCCCGGCATTGTAACGTCAAGAGTTTCGTTTTTAATCTTTTCGTTTTCTGCCTCAAGCTCAATTTTGGATTTTTTCTCTTCGATTGAATTTTCAAGGAAAGCTCTTACCTCGTTTGCAAGCTGACCGATTATAGGACGTTCCTCGGCAGAGAGTCCGCCCATTCCTTTCATAACAGCAGTTAAAGCACCTTTTTTGCCTAAATATTTTACTCTGAAGCTTTCAAGCTCATCCAATGTGTTAAGAGAGTCAAGCTCAGAGGAGGCATTTGCTTTAATATTGCTTAATTGTTCTTTCATAAGTTCACCGTATGCCTTTCCGGCTCAATAAAATAGTATCTGTTAAATCTGCGTTTGAGCCGCCGCAGCTGTTTTCTTAAATTAAGATTGAATTTTAAAGGTATTTCCCTAAAATATAATCTTAATTTTATTATCATAAATAAAAAACATTATACAATATTTATTTTATCACATTACTACTGATTTTACAAGAACTTTTTAAATTATCTTTTATTTTAAAGCATAAATTAAAGCATAAATCTTAAAATTTAACTTGACAAATCTGACCGTATATGCTACAATTATATAAATTATATGTATATTTTGGCGAAAGGAGTCACTTACTATGTTTGCAATTGTTACCCCACATAGCAATAAATGCAAACGGGGGGCTATAGAATATACATATAATGTAAACTATTTAATACTAAAAAATAACACAGCTTATATAGGTGTACTATACTCAAAATGAGATATGGTGCAC
>CAMCUJ010000197.1 GCA_945878965.1 uncultured Clostridia bacterium | reverse complement strand
CCTCTCCGTTCATCTCCGCAAGAACAGCATTTATATGCTCGATTAATTCATCTGCCGTATCATTGGCTTCTTCGCCTTCCTCAAGCTTTTCTATCTGACTCTTTATAAAATCTGCTCCGTCAAAAACTATATCGCATATCTCAGAAAACTTATCTCCCGTAGAATGATCCTCTCTTACCTTAAAGAATAAATCCTCTATTCGGTGTGCTACTTTTGAAATATTATCATATGACATCATAGCCGCAGAACCTTTTACGGTATGCATAGTTCTGAATATCTCATTAATATGTTCATCGGGAATATCATCATTTTCCTCAACCTCAAGCATAATACTTTCCAATGACTCAAGAAGCTGCTTTGTCTCTAAAATGAATATACTTAAAAGTTGGTCCATCTCATTTGAAAAATCACTCAAGAAATTCACCCTCCCTACAAGCGAAGTCCGATAATCCTATGTTTAATAAATAATCAAGCCTCGCAATATTCTTCCGCTAATCTCAAATCATATCTTCTGTAACAATTTGTGATATTTGCGGAATTTACTCTTTTCAATAGCCCTTTAAAATCAATTACCGCCATTGTAACGGTTTCAATAAGGGGCAACGCCCCGTCATTCAACGTTTTCGGCAGAAGATTAAACTACCGCTGAAAAAAATTAAACGGAACCCGCCGCCTATAGCGGCGGGGACATCTTAATCCAGTTATATTTATGTATACACTTTATAATACTATACCTTATCCGCTCCGTTTTTTAGTAACTTAAATACGGTTAGCTGTATTTAGTCAATCTGCAATAACTGCCTACTGTCAAAACAGGATAAGACAAATAAACTTAGACCGGCTGAAAAAAATTATAAATTACCTATAGCCTTTATAACAGCTTCTTCCTTAAACGGCTTTACCAAGAAGCCCGATGCTCCGGCGATAATAGATTCTTTTACCATACTTTCCTGACCCATAGCAGAAATCATTACAACTTTAGCACCCGGATCTATTTTCTTTATCTCTCGAAGTGCAGAAACTCCGTCAAGCTCAGGCATTGTTATATCCATTGTAACCGCATCCGGCTTTAACTCTGAATATTTCTTTACACCTTCCGCTCCGTTTGCCGCTTCACCTACTACCTCAAAGCCATTCTTCTCAAGCATTGTTTTAAGTGTAATACGCATAAACGCTGCATCGTCAACTATTAGCACTTTCTTCACAATAAATCACTCCATTTTGTTATATTTATTTTCTTGTTTCGTTTTTATTGCAGACCTTTACGTCTGCGGAGTACCTCTGCTCATTTTGAGCAAAAAACACTCCTTATTTATTAATATATTTATTTAATATATACATAATATTATTTTATACTAATTACATAAATGTGTCAAGTATAATACCACGAATATCTTCCACAGTTTTTAATATAAAAATTTGGTCCTTTTGCTCACGAAGAAGCTCCTTTGCAATCAAATCCAGCTTTTCATCCGTTTTTTTAATATTTGAATAAACCTTTCGCCGTCCATCTCTCGACTGCTTGGTTTCTCTGCTGAATGAAAACCCCTCATCAACCACCTCGTTAAAAAAAGCTGTTATAAGTTCTTTATACCTTGCAAATTCCTTAATGTCACATTTTTTAACTATGAGATTTCCCTGCTCTATTATTTCGTGAGTAAGATTAAGCAGTGTTTCTCGTTTCATCTCGGAACTTCTGTCTGTAATCTCGTCCTTAAAACTCTTTTTCACCTGAACAGCATCCTTGCCTTGTGCTGTCTGAGCTTGGTTAATTCTATTTCTGTTTAAGTCAAAATTATCAACTCTCATATATACTCCGTATGTATCATCATTTTCGTGTTTTCACCTTGAGCTTCAGCCCTGCCG
The DNA here is from genome assembly GCA_945878965.1 of uncultured Clostridia bacterium. Classification (GTDB taxonomy): domain Bacteria; phylum Bacillota; class Clostridia; order Monoglobales; family Monoglobaceae; genus CAMCUJ01. The sequence continues at coordinate 1,575 of CAMCUJ010000197.1, read as the reverse complement.
TAAACCTTCATTTAAAAGTTTACTGTTTAGCCGAAAAATCAAATGCAAGTAAATGTCTTAAAGACAAAATACACCTTAATTTAATTATACTTCTGCATCTATATATTCTTATATTTATATATTATATATTATACAATCTTTTGTTCAATTTTTCAAGCAGTTAATGATAATATTTTAACTTTTTTTTATTTTTTATTACTCTCCACTCTATTTATTGTTATTATATTGACTGAATTTCTAATAATAACTAATAAATTCTTACATATTCATTATCCTACCTCAAAAAAATAATATAAAAAATTATCACTAAAAGCGATAAACATAGAATTTTAACTATACTTCTCAGTATTTCCTCCCGCCTTAATTTCTCTACTCCATCCTTAATTTCCTCAGCCTTAGATTTAATACTGTTAAAAAATCGTTCAAATTCCTTTATTTCTATCGGAAACGGAGATAATCCCACACATGATTTTACTCGCTCTTGCTCATCCAAGAATTGATTTAAAGCAGTAATAACTCTGCCCCTTTTATAACCCTCGTGTTTAATAAGATTTTCAGCTTCATCCAATAAAAGTTCAGCTTCATTTTCTAAATCACGGCTTTCAAATTCTCCGTTTAAGTCTTTTTCAATCTTTTTTACAGTCAACTTTCTGAGTCTAAACAGCAATGCTATCAATTTTTCAAGCTCAGGCGTATCTTTATATATATCATTTATATTTCTATGTACAATTCCCTGATATGCCGCCTGTGCCGCCATATATTCCTTTGTATTGATATTATCTCTTTCAAGCCGCAGTCGCCTTTCATCAACATTAATATTACGTCTGCTTTTTGCTCCTACTAAATCAGTTCTTCCTAAAATATTTTCCTCTCCGTGTGTGTGTGAAGTTTCCTGCGCTGTTCTTATATTGCTGTATTCGTAACGCAAATTTCCACTTTCATAATTTGTAACACTTTTTCTGCTTTGAACTCCCGAATTAATTTTGCCTGTCGGAAATGAAGAATATGAACCGCCTTTCACCGAATTGCCCGCATTGCTATAGCGGTCGGTGTCTGCATTTCTGTTTGCCGAATTTAAATCATCTTCATTACCGAAACCTTTAAAATCATATGTGCCGAAATTAATATTTTTAACCTCTGAATTTCCGCTTACCGATGATTTATTATTGGTAAATTTCAATCCTGTAATAATATTTTCGGAGTTGCCTTCCTCAGTCGTACTCTGACTCATTTTTGAAGATAAAACATTACCGCTATCCTCATCTACTGCTTTGTTAAAAGCGGAAACCGTACTTAAACCGCTGTCATTTACCACACTGCCATTACCGCTATTTAAAACCGTATTATTCTGTATACCTTTATTAGTTGCAGTAAAATTCTCCAAAACAGATGCACCGGTATTCTGCTTTGAATAAAACGGATTTTTTAATGCGTTTGACTCAGGATTCACAAAACTGTTAAGCTTGGAGCTGTTTCCGTATTCATGCCCCGACAATCCCGATTCTGAATTTGCTGAACTGAACGCTGTTTTCCCATATTCATTTTTGCCAAACATAAATTTTTCTTTTACAGCAC
>CAMCUJ010000196.1 GCA_945878965.1 uncultured Clostridia bacterium | reverse complement strand
GCGCTAACTCCGGCATCCTTCCATATTGCCCAGATTGGTCCTGTTACAAATATTGAAGAATAAGTACCTATAACTATACCTATAATTATCGGTAGTGCGAACGCTTTAATTGATGTTACACCAAGTATATAAACCAATACTATCGTTAAAAGTGTGGTTATTGTAGTATTGATTGAACGTGTAAGTGTCTGAACTATACTTGTGTTTGCAATTTCTGCATAAGTCTGCTTCTTTGCACGCTTTGTATTTTCACGTATTCTGTCAAATATTACAATAGTATTGTTGATCGAATAACCAAGAACCGTTAAAATAGCCGCAATGAAAGATGTATCAACAGAAAGTCTTAATACTGAATATACACCTATAAGTATAACAACGTCATGAACAAGTCCTATAACCGCTGCAACACCCGATGTAAACTCAAATCTGAATGTTACATAAACAAGAATTGCAATAGCCGCAAGAATTGACATCCACATAGCACTTCTTGCAAGCTCACGACCTGTTGAAGGTGATACTACATCCTCGCTCTTTTTAACTACGCCGCTCTCAAGAACATTTGTACCCTCCTGCATTACAGGTGTTCCGTACTTTCCCTCAAGTGCCGCTGTAATAGCATTTATTTTCTCAATTGCATATGCAGATCTTTCTTCCTCGCTGCTAAGGTTATTGTCATAACCAAACTTTATAACTACATCACTGCCCTCAGACTTCTGAACCGATGACGGTCTTCTGTCTGCTCCAAGTGCCTCTGATGCAAGCTTTTCAACTTCCTCAGTAGTGAAATCGCCCTTAATCTCATATGTCAATGCCATTCCGCCGGCAAAGTCTGTGTCTAAATTAAATCCCTGAAAAATTATGGAACCTAAACTTATCACTATTAACGCAATGGATATGCCTAAGAATATCCATTTCTTATTCATTATATTAAACATTTAGAGTTCCCTCCTTTTTCTCGTTTTTCTTTTTGATTCCATATAGCCATAGCTGTCTTACGTTCATACCAATCATCTGCTTTAGTAAGAACTTTGTAACAAATATAGCTGAAATCATACTGATTACTATACCGATGAACAATGTAGTACCAAAACCCTTTATAGTTCCGCTGCCGAAGAAATAAAGGATTAATGCTGAAATTATTGTTGTAACGTTGGAGTCAATAATAGCTGCAAAAGCTCTGTTAAATCCTGCGTCAACAGCTGAACGAACTGTTTTGCCAAGTCTTAACTCTTCCTTGATTCTCTCAAAGATAATAACATTTGCATCAACCGCCATACCGACAGCAAGAATTATACCTGCAATACCAGGAAGTGTAAGGTTGATATGAAGATTTGCAATAATTATTCCGACAATTGCTATATAAAATAGTAATGCGATATCTGCCATAAGTCCCGGTAAACGGTATACCAAAAGCATAAATAGCATTACAAGAATAATACCGATTATACCTGCCTGTACAGCCTTAGAAAGTGCTGTATCGCCAAGAGTTGCACTTATTGAACGCATCTCTACCTGTTCAAGTGAGAACGGAAGCTTACCCGACTTAATGTTTGATGCAAGTGCTCTTGTCTGCTCTGATGTAAAATCTGCACCCTCAATAATACACTTTTCACTTGTTATCTGCTGACTTACTCTTGGTGCTGAAATTACCATATCATCCATCATAATTGCTATATAGTTCTGACCGCTTGGAAGCTTTGAAACTCTTGCAGTTGCCTCAGAGAACTTCTGAGCACCCTCAGATGAGAGTTCAAGCTCAATATAATACTGGCTTCTTCCCATCTCGCTTGTCGCACCATATTGTGATGTAGCGTTTACAACATCACTTCCCGAAAGAATTTCATTTCCCTCTGCATCCACAAACTTAAGCTGTGCTGTAGCACCTAATGATTCTACCGCTTCAGCCGGATTTGAAACTGAAGGTATTTCTATTCTTACCTTATCAGAACCCTGTCTTGTAAGTGTAGCCTCTGTATAACCCATTCCGTCAAGACGGGTTCTAAGCATACTTACAACTGTATCCATATCCTGATCTGTCGGGTTATCCGTCTGTGCCTCAAACACTATTACCGAACCGCCCTTTAAATCCAATCCCTGTACTATTCCATCTTCGTCCATTACGCCCGGAACTCTTACACTGTCTGTAAAATCAATTCCGTAAATCGCAACAAACATAAGCCCGCATATTATTAATAATATTGCTGCGAGCTTAATAACACTTTTTGCCAATTGTGTCTCCTCCTTTGTTTACCTGTTCTGTTTTAAAATTGTTTATTTTAAAACTATTTATTATGTAGCGTATAAATTAAAATACACCAAATTTAATTATTTTCTAATTATTTTAAATTAAATATAATACAACAAATTATATTATATACTTTTATTTATTTTTAGTCAAGAGTTTTTTTATTGTTCTTTTTGCTCGTATTTAATATTGTTCTTTTTGCTCGTCCAAAAAGAACCAAAAACGACGCTTGGGGAAGCTTCCCCAAGACCCCTCTGCGTTCCTCAACGATTTACTTCATCCCTTTCGGATTTTTTTCGCACGTCAAGCGTGAATTTTCATTTAGCAGAACGTATCCTTTTGTTGAACGCTCTGCTAAGAGTGGGAATGTGACCGCTGTCACCCGACCGGGAGTACTTCATTACGCCGACTCGTTGTCGGCGTGGGAATGTGACCGCTGTCGCTCGACGTAGTAAAATTAAATAATTTTTGTTCCGTTAATTATAAGCTCAAATCTCGCATTGAGAAAATCTGCCGCACGTCTGCACATAATCATACGTGTAGAGAAAATCTCAAAATAGTCCATAATAGAACATATCTCTGTATCAATACTCATATCGAGGCTTATAACACGTCCCTCAAGAACCGCCGTTTTTGAACGCTCAACCGCATAATTAACCCTGTCATGAATATCAAACTTAGAACGGTCAAAATTTCTTACACGGCTTCGTCTTACATCGGTTTTATCAGCCAATATAAGCGCCGCCGAAATCTGATTAACCGCCGTTCCGGTTCCCTCATCATGATTTCCTATCGCAGATATTACCTTGGCAATCTCCCTCGGCTCCATCCCAAGCCTTGTAAGTATATCAAATGCTATAAATGCTCCTGTCTGTGCATGGTCTACACGGTTTACAACATTTCCTATATCATGCATAAGTCCGGCAATTCTCGCAAGCTCCGCCGTTCTCGCATCATAGCCGAGTGCTTTAAGTATATCATTCGCTACCTTTGCAACCTTCTGACAATGAACCATGGAATGTTCTGTATATCCTAAAGTTCCGATATACTTATTTCCCTTTTCAAGATAGGTTTTTATTTCCTCATTCTTAATTATGTCCTGATAACTTATCAGCTTCTTTTCTTCCTCAGACATATATTTGCACCTCAATCTGAATTATTTTTTCATTTTCATATTTCAATAAGGCACAGAGCGCCGTTATTCAACGTTTTCGGTGGGAAAAAGGTACTCCCGCCGAAAAAA
>CAMCUJ010000195.1 GCA_945878965.1 uncultured Clostridia bacterium | reverse complement strand
AGGTACTCCCGCCGAAAAAATCAAGTGGAACCCGCCGCCTAAGATACGGGGGACACCTTGATTTAGTTATATTCAGCTTGTCTTTTAAGTTATTTTATAGATTCTTGTACACTCTTTTAAATAACTATGGTATAAAGCAGTATAGAAGTGATAAAACATCTTTAGACCACCCACAAATCCCATTCTAAAGCCTTTTCTTACTCAATCGGTTTCATTGTCGGGAATAAAAGTACATCTCTTATGGAAGAGCTGTCCGTAAGAAGCATTACAAGACGATCTATACCAATTCCAAGTCCACCCGTCGGAGGAAGTCCGTATTCAAGAGCCAATACAAAATCTTCATCCATCATATTAGCTTCGTCATCACCCTTTTCACGTTTTTCAACCTGCTTTAAGAATCTCTCTCTCTGGTCAATCGGGTCATTAAGCTCTGAGAATGCGTTTCCGAACTCACGGCGTGTAATGAATACCTCAAATCTCTCAGTAAATGCAGGGTTGTCCTTAAATCTCTTGGCAAGCGGCGAAACCTCAACAGGATATTCTGTTATAAATGTAGGCTGAACCAAATTCTCCTCTACCTTTTCCTCAAATGCAAGATTAATAATCTCACCTCTTACCATTCCGTCCTCAACCTCAATACCGACAGATTCTGCAAGCGCCTTAGCTTCAGCATCTGTAGTTGTCTGTGTAAAGTCAATTCCGGCATATTTCTTGATTGATTCAATCATTGTCATTCTGCACCAAGACGGAGAAAGGTCTATTTCCTCACCCTGGTATGTAATTTTAGTTGTACCTAAAACCTCCTGAGCGACTGTGCTTATCATATCCTCTGTAAGCTTCATCATTCCCTCGTAATCGGTATATGCTTCATATATCTCGATTGAAGTAAACTCCGGGTTATGCTTTACAGACATACCCTCATTTCTGAAAAGTCTGCCCATCTCATAAACCTTTTCAAAGCCGCCGACAATTAAACGCTTTAAGTAAAGCTCCGGTGCAATTCTAAGGTACATATCAATATCAAGGGTGTTATGGTGAGTTATAAACGGACGTGCTGCCGCTCCTCCCGGAATAGTATTAAGGATAGGAGTTTCTACCTCCATATAATCTCTCTTGTTAAGATAATTTCTTATTGCTGTAATTACCTTACTTCTGATTTCAAATGTCTTTTTAACCTCCGGATTTACTATCAAATCAACATAACGCTGTCTGTATCTTAAATCCTGATCCTTAAGTCCGTGGAACTTCTCAGGAAGCGGCTGGAGTGATTTACTTAAAAGAATTATTTCTGTTGTCTTTATAGAAATTTCACCCTTCTGAGTTTTGAAAACTTCGCCTGTAACTCCAACTATATCTCCTATATCAAACTTCTTGAACTTCTTATAAGGCTCCTCGCCCATCTCATCACGCTTTACATAAAGCTGAATTTTTCCGTCTCTGTCACGCAAATCCGCAAATGAAGCCTTTCCCATTACACGCTTTGACATAAGACGTCCGGCAAGCTTTACAGTCTTGCCTTCCATTTCATCAAAGTTATCAATTACATTCTGCGTATGCTCTTCTTGATCAAACTTAGTTATGTTAAAAGGATTTTCATTCTCGTCCTGAAGATTTTTAAGTTTCTCTCGCCTTATCTTTAAAATCTCGTTTAAATCCGGCTCTGCCTGATTATTCTTCTTATTTGGGTTCTGATTTTGATTTTTATTCTGATTCTGCATTTCGCTCAATGCCAATTCTCTCCTTTACTTTTCCTTTGTAATTTCGTTTTATAGATGTTTACCATACGGGCGAACACAGCTCACCCCTGCAAATTTATATTTCAATAAGGCGCAGAGCGCCGTTATTCAACGTTTTCGGTGGGAAAAAGGTACTCCCACCGAAAAAATCAAGTGGAACCCGCCGCCTTTAGAGGCGGGGGACATCTTGATTTAGTTATACTTAATCTAATACCCTTTCGGTATCTATTCGGATTTACGGATATCAAGTATTTTAAGTTCCACATCTCCGCCCGGAGTATCTACAATAATAACATCGCCTACAGAATGACCTACCAAAGCCTTTCCTACAGGTGATTCATCAGAAATTTTAAGATTATCCGGATCTGCTTCGGTTGAACCTACTATTATATATTCAACTTCTTCGTCAAACTCCTTATCATATACCTTTACTGTAGTTCCAACACTTACCTTTTTAAGATCTATCTCATCCTGGTCGATAACCTTTGCATTTTTAAGCATCTTTTCAAGCTGTACTATTCTGGCTTCAACCTGAGCCTGCTCATTCTTTGCCTCATCATACTCAGAGTTCTCCGATAAATCTCCGAATGATAACGCCTGCTTGATTGTTTCCGCAACTTCTTTTCTCTTCTGAGTCTTTAAGTACTCAAGCTCATTCTCAAGCTTCTGAAGTCCCTCATAAGTCAATAAAATCTGTTTACTGTTTTCCATTTTCTATACCTCCGTAATTAATAAGGACAATGCCATATACATTCAGCATTTCCCGTTAATAACCTTACGCTTACCTAAACATATTTTTAAATCAAGTATTAATCAAATAATAAAATTTCTTAATTTAACTATATACTCTAATTATATAATTATAAATCAAACCGTTCATATTGTCAATCTATTTTTTCCCGCTTTACAATACTTAATTTGAAATTCATCGGCTTTTTCATCTATAATATCAATTAATTCTATATCTTTAATTTCATATTTACAGATATTGCTGCAATATTTTATATCATCAATCACCACATCTCTGCCGATTATCAAAACACCTCTGTCTAAATCACAGACAATCGTATCATTTACACTGCATATATCTTTATATTCAAAAACTTCTATGAAGATACCGTATGAATTATAAAATTCCGCACATATTTCAGAAAGCTTTGACGATTCATTGGTATAAATTCTTATAAATTTAACCTCGGTAACAAGCTGTTTCATAATATAAATTAAATTTTTACTATACTGAGTGCAAACTATTCCGAGTCTTTCTTCAGCCGAATTAATTCCGCATTTTAATGAAGCACCTTTTACAATCTCCGATATATTGCAAAGCACAGCCTTTGAAAATTCACCGCCTAACATTTCCCGTGATAATTGCTCTGTTGCGTATATCTCTTTAATTCCGTCAGTAAACAGAATCCGCTCTATCCCCATTCTTCTAAGGCTGTTTAAGCAATTTATCATACATTTTTTTAAATAATTATCCGAAAACTCCTTAAGCTCTGCTTTTGAATATGGAATTTCCGCCGCAATTACATCAATATTGTAAATCGGCTCTGCATTCTTATAATTTATAATGTCACATTCGCATACAATGCTTTTTTTATTTTTATGCTTAATACAAAGAAGCTTAAATTCATTAAAATAAATTTTTCTCAGCGGTATATTAAATCTTCGTAATATTTTATATAAAACATTATCCGAATAATTTTCCTTATGTGTAAGCTCTGAAATTATACCTATTTTCATAACTTCACACTCCACTTAAAT
>CAMCUJ010000194.1 GCA_945878965.1 uncultured Clostridia bacterium | reverse complement strand
AGATTAGTTCTTTGGAACTGTTTCCCAGTCCTTTAGGAATCTTTCGATACCTGCATCTGTTAGAGGATGCTTTGTCATCTGCATAATAACATTGTAAGGAATTGTTGCGATGTGAGCGCCAACTCTTGCAGCCTCGATTGCGTGGATTGGGTTTCTGATACTTGCAGCTATGATTTCTGTGTCTATAGCGTGAGCTTCAAATATCTCAACGATTTCCTGTATAAGGTTCATACCTGTCATACCGATATCATCAAGTCTGCCAAGGAATGGACTTACATATGTAGCACCTGCACGAGCAGCAAGAAGTGCCTGAGCTGCCGAGAATATAAGTGTTACGTTTGTCTTTATTCCCTTAGCTGAAAGCTGCTTTACAGCACCAAGACCTGCCGGTGTCATAGGGATTTTGATTACAAGGTTCTTGTTGTCAATCTTCTTTACAAGTTCCTCAGCCTCTTTAACCATTCCCTCTGTTTCAAGGCTTATAACCTCTGCACTTATAGGTCCGTCAACTATTGATGTGATTTCCTTAACAACCTCTATGAAATCTCTGCCTTCCTTTGCGATAAGTGATGGGTTTGTTGTAACACCGCAGATTACTCCCATATCATTTGCCGCTTTAATGTGTTCAACATTAGCTGTGTCGATAAAAATTTTCATTATTGTAGTTCTCCTTTATATTTAGTTATAATTTTTTGCATTGTTTCTTTAGCGGGTCCGCCCGTAAGCTTGCGCTGATTTACGCAGGTATCAAGCGAAATTGCCGTATATATGTCATCTTCAAAGATTGAAGAAAATTCTTTAAATTCATCAAGGCTTAATGCGTCTATAACGGTATCCTTTTCTATGCAGTACGCAACCATCTTTCCGACAACTGCGTGAGCGTCACGAAACGGAAGTCCCTTTTTAACAAGGTAATCCGCAACATCCGTTGCATTTGTAAATCCGCCTTTCGCTCCCTTAAGCATTGATTCCTTCTTTACATTCATTGTAGCAAGCATATTTGAAAACACAGGAAGGCACATTTTAACTGTGTCAAGTGCGTCAAATATCTGCTCCTTGTCCTCCTGCATATCCTTATTATATGCAAGCGGAAGTCCCTTCATAACCGTAAGAAGTCCCATAAGCGAGCCGTAAACTCTGCCCGTCTTGCCTCTTGCAAGCTCCGCAACGTCCGGATTTTTCTTCTGAGGCATTATGCTTGAGCCTGTGCTGAATGCATCGTCAAGCTCTATAAAGCTGAATTCGTGTGAGCTCCATAGAATTATTTCCTCAGAAAAGCGGCTAAGGTGCATCATTATCATCGAAAGACAAAATGCAAGCTCGCATACAAAATCACGGTCTGAAACTCCGTCCAAGCTGTTTTGCGTTATACTGTCAAAGCCAAGCTGCTCACATACAAATTCACGGTCTAAATTATATGTAGTACCGGCAAGCGCTCCGCTTCCAAGCGGCATAACGTTTATACGCTTTCTGCAGTCAGTCAGCCTTTGTGTATCACGCTTAAACATTTCAAAGTATGCCATAACGTGATGTGCAAGCGTTATAGGCTGAGCCTTTTGCAGATGTGTATAGCCCGGCATTATGGTATCTATATTATTTTCCGCAAGAGTTAAAATTGTCTTTTGCAGATTTTTAAGCATAGCAGAAAGATTATCACATTCATCACGAAGATACATTCTTATATCAAGTGCAACCTGGTCATTTCGGCTTCTTCCGGTATGAAGGCGTTTTCCTACATCTCCGATTTTTGATATAAGAATTTTTTCAATATTCATATGAATATCTTCCGCATCTATTTCAAATTCAATCCTTCCGTCCTCAATTTCCTTAAGTATTTCGGAAAGTGTTTTAACTATAAGCTCGGAATCCGATTTATCAATTATGCCCTGCTTTCCGAGCATATTTGCGTGAGCCATACTGCCCTTTATGTCCTGAGCATACATTCTCGCATCAAAACGGATTGAAGAATTGAAATCGTCAACCAAAGCGTCGGTAGATTTTGAAAATCTGCCACCCCAAAGCTTCATAATCGTTCTCCTTTTTATTTGTCGTTCTTTTCTGCATCCTTCATCATCATTGCTCTAACCTTTAGCGGAAGACCGAACAGATTGATAAAGCCCTCAGAATCCTTATGGTTATAAAGCTCCTTACTGTCGCCGAAGCTTGCGATATTTTCATTATATAACGAATACTTAGCTGTTGCACCGGCAGGAGTAATACTTCCCTTATAAAGCATAAGCTTAACATCGCCTGTAACATATTCCTGTGTGCTGTCAACAAATGCACTTAAAGCCTCACGAAGCGGTGTATACCAATTTCCGTCATATACAAGCTCTGCAAACTTAATTCCCACATGACGCTTAAACGCCTGTGTCTGACGGTCAAGGCAAAGATATTCAAGCTCGTTGTGTGCGGCATAAAGAATTGTTCCGCCCGGAGTTTCATAAACGCCTCTTGACTTCATACCTACAAGTCTGTCTTCAACTATATCCGCAAGACCTATGCCGTATTCTCCGCCGATTTTGTTAAGCTTCTCAACAAGCGCTACCGGCTCAAGCTTTTCATCGTCTATTGCAACAGGGATACCCTTTTCAAATGAAATCTTTATGTATTTAGGCTCGTCCGGTGTTTTTGTCGGAGGAGTAGTAAGCTTTAAAAGATTCTCGTACTGAGGCATATTATTAGGATCCTCAAGATCCATTCCCTCGTGACTTATGTGCCATATATTTCTATCTCGTGAGTATAAATCCTTTTTAGTAACAGGAACCTCTATACCGTGAGCCTCTGCGTAGTCAACTGCATCCTCACGTGATTTTATGTCCCAAATTCTCCAAGGAGCTATAATCTTAAGGTGAGGTGCCAAAGCCTTTATTGTAAGCTCGAAACGAACCTGGTCGTTACCCTTTCCTGTTGCACCGTGGCATATTGCAACAGCACCCTCTTTTTCTGCTATCTCAACAAGTCTTTTTGCAATTACCGGACGGGCGTGTGATGTACCGAGTAAGTATTTACCCTCATAAACTGCTCCGGCCTTTACTGTAGGGAATATGAAATCCTTTACATATTCATCTCTTAAGTCCTCTATGTAAAGCTTTGAGGCACCGCTCTTTAAAGCTCTTTCCTCAAGACCCTCTGTTTCCTTTCCCTGTCCCACATCACCGCATACAGCTATTACTTCATAGCCATAATTTTCTATAAGCCATGGAATGATTATTGATGTGTCAAGTCCTCCGGAATACGCAAGAACAACCTTTTCTTTTGACATTGTAATTCAACCTTTCCGCTCACTTTAGTTTATAAACTGTGAATCCGCTGTGAGCCTGCGAATTAAGCTGTTTGTTTATACAAGTTAATATTTTATATAAAAATAAATTCTATATCTTATATATTATAATACTTATCGTGATTATTTGCAAGCAGTTTTGAAAAATTTTTTGAGGGTTGTTTAAAACAAAAAATCAAAAATAATAATTGTTATATTGCAAAATTCAGCAAAATATGATACACTCAATATAACTAAATCAAGATGTCCCCCGCATCTTAGGCGGCGGGTTCCACTTGAT
>CAMCUJ010000193.1 GCA_945878965.1 uncultured Clostridia bacterium | reverse complement strand
ACATGTCGCAAGCATTGTTACCGCAAGTATCAACGATAGTACTTTCTTACCTCTTCTCATGATTTATTCTCTCCTTATATAATATATATTTTAGTTATTTTTCTATATATGCTTAAACACATTCATTAAAACTATCCCATTATAAATATTAATATAACATATATATTAATTTTTTTCAACAAGAAAATCAAAATTCCTTTAAAAAATAAACAAAAAATTTTAAATAATTGATAATTTGCTTATCTAAAATAACCTAATTCAATATAATTACAATTTTTATGTAAAACATCATCTGCTAAAACACATATTGTGATAAAACGAATTAAGATATTCTTAACAACAAAGAATATCTTAATTATAATTATTTTTCGGTTTTCTCAAAACATAAAATGCTCTTTCGGTAAATTCATCCGTAATTTCAAAAGTGAACTCTTTAAACTCGGAAATAAATTCAAGCCCAACCTCTTGCGAAAGCTTTTTAATATCATCCGATGTATAAGCTCGCTCCTCGTGGTACTCGCTGAATCTGTCATAGGCTCCGTCCTCACGCTTTTCAAAAAAGTTAAGGTCAAAACAGCAGATTTTTTCATTCTCATCATAGAAATTCTGCCAAATATAAAATACATCATCATTTTCATCCGTAAAGGTATTGTTTCCAAGCACAGCTTTGAGCTTATACTCCGTATTTACATCAAACACAACAATTCCGCCCGGATTTAAATAGTTTTCAAGGTTTTTAAACAGACTTTTTATTCCATCATCATCTGTAATATAATTAATGCTGTCAAGAGATGAAACAATTGCGTCAACTGTTCCGTAAAGCTCAAACTCGGTCATATCCTGATTTAAAAACAGGATATCAAGACCCTCGCTTTGAGCTTTTTCACGTGCAATATCAAGCATTTCGCACGATAAATCAACGCCTATCATATCATAGCCCCGTTTTGCAAGCGGAATTGTAACATTTCCCGTTCCGCAGCCTAAATCCAAAACAAGCGACGGCTTTATATTATATTTATTAAATATTTCACAAATATAATCGGTATATTTCCGATAGTCCATATCCTGAAACTCATCATATATTTCCGCAAAATACTTATACATTCTTTTCACCCCGCTTTAATTTCCTCTGAGCTGAATATGCTATTTAGGCAATCAAACACATTTTTCACCGCTGTTTCGTAACCGTTTTCTTTAGCTGCGATTATGAACACAATTATAATCAAAAAATTATTTCACCATATAGAACATAAGCCAAAATAATATAGAAATATACTTTACTATTCCTACAAACAACGAAATTAAGCAAAATAACTTTGTCTTCTTTGAATATCTTTCAGCAAGCTCAATATTTCCGGATTCAATATTAACATCAGTTATTTCCGAAAGTACCATAGCCGTAGCTCCAAACGGAATACTTCCGAGAACCGCTGAAATTACCGAAGCGAAAAAATAAGTCTTTGGCGGATTTTTTGAAATCTCCGAGTTTAACTCAGTGCTGTTTTCTGAAATTTCTTCTGCATTATTATCAGTGTCTTCAACAAGTCCGGACTGACAAACCGTGCAGTTTTTTGCGTCATCATTATTATATGCACCACATTTAGTACAAAACATAAGCGTAATACTCCTTTATTAATTGTAAATTTAATTCTAATTCTATATTATTATATAATTCGACTAAAACACTGAATTTCCTTTTAATAATTTACGCTACATATCTAATTTTTGTCGCATCTGACTTAAAACCTTTTTTTCTATTCTTGAAACCTGCACCTGAGAAATCCCGAGAACCTGTGCAATCTGCGATTGAGTTTTCTGCTTGAAATATCTCATAATTATTATTTTCTGCTCTCTCTCGGTAAAATCATTCAATATATTCTTAATAACAATACGGTCTACAGTATCCTCCTCATAATTAACCGGACTTTCTATTTTATCAACCAAAGCCTTGCTCTCATTTTTCCCGTTATCAACAGTGCTGTAAATGGACTCGGGACGATTCACCGCTTCAAGTGCAACAGCAACCTCTTCAGGGGAAATTCCGAGTCTTTCGGCAATTTCCGAAACAGTTGGTTCATCACCGTTTTCCTGAAGCAGAATTTCTTTTATATGCAGTGCTTTCATAGCAGTTTCCTTTATGCTTCTGCTGATTTTAATAATTCCGTCATCACGTATAAAGCGTTTAATCTCGCCTATTATCATAGGAACTGCATAGGTTGAAAATTTAACATTATATGAGGTATCAAAACGTTTTATAGCCTTTATAAGTCCTATCGCTCCTATCTGGAATAAATCCTCACTCTCATATCCTCGTCCGTAAAATCTTTTAACTATACTGTGAATTAATCCGACATTTTCATTTACAATTTCCTCCGTTGCTTGTCCGTCGCCGTTTTTCGCTCTGTCTATAAGCTCTGAAATATTAAGGTTATACTCTTTCTCTTTCATAAAGCCCTCCATATCCCACTAAGTATTCATATTCAAATTAAATATGTAAACAGAGCTACAAAACTTCTATCCGCTTGCGCATAGTAACAACAGTTCCCTCACCGATAACCGATTTAACCTCAAGACTGTCCATAAACGTCTGCATAACCGTAAACCCCATACCGCTGCGTTCACCGTCAGGATTTTCTGTATAAAGCGGCTGCATTGCTTTGTCAACATCGGAAATTCCCTTTCCGAAATCCTCAACTCTTATTTCAATTTCATTTTCGAAAATCCTGCACATTATATTTATAACTCCTTTAATATCCGAATACGCATGAACTATAGCGTTGGTTACCGCCTCGGAAACCGCTGTTTTTATATCTGCCATTTCCTCAACCGTCATATCCATCTGAACCGCAAACGCAGAAATCGCCGCTCTCACAAATGATTCATTACTGCTTTTACTCGGAATTTCCAGCTTCATATAATTATCCATATTCAATTTCTCCTTAACCGCACTCAAGTATTTTTTTAACTCCCGAAAGCTCCAGTATCTTATTTACCTGAGGCTTTGCTCTCACAAGAAGCGTCTTTCCTCCCCTTGCCTTTATCTCCTTATACCTTCCAAGCACAAGCCCTATTCCAGAGCTGTCCATAAATGTTACCTTATCAAAATCAAGCACCAGATTTTTTACATTATTAAGGTTAATGCACCTGTCTATCTCCTCACGTATGTATGTTGACGCATGATGGTCTATCTCTCCGTCAAGCTTTACCACCAGCGTAACCCCTATCAATTCAAGTGATACGTTCATCCTTTCTCCTCCTGTTTCTTTTATTGGTGTCTATTTCTATTTTCTATAAATGTTTGTAATTTCCTTTTTTTGTTTTTAAATTTTCTTTAAGATAACACCGCATAGTTATAGTGCGTATATTGCACAGCCGGATTTTTCGTCAGATGTACTAAAATTCGAGAGCATACTCGCGTAAGTTTGAAAAATTTAGTGCAAAATGACGGAAAAGATGCAAGTAATATGCATACTAAGGCTTTTGCCGTTAATTGTGCGGTGTTGGCTTAAATAAAAAAAGACTCAGAATGTTTTTTCCAAGTCTTTTTTAATATATAATATAACCCATGTACAGATGTCCCCCGCC
>CAMCUJ010000192.1 GCA_945878965.1 uncultured Clostridia bacterium | reverse complement strand
TCTAATTCTTGATTTCTAATATCCTATCCGCAACCTCATTTGCATCCGTATCATTTTTAACCTCAACATCCGAATACTCGGTGTAAAGCCAAATACGCTCATTATAGAGCTTGTAAAGCTCCTGTGTTCCGTTTGCAAGAAGCGGTCTGTGTGCTGTTTCAACATCATTTGCTATATCCTCAACGCTTCGGTTTATAAATACTATAACTCCGCCGCCCGATTTTGCAATTTCAATGTTACGCTTATTCTTAATAACTCCGCCGCCTGTTGAAATTATTATATTGTCCATCTTCGAGAGCTTTTCTATCATCTCAGTTTCCTTGTTTCTGAAATATTCCTCACCATCGGTTTTGAACATTTCGGAAATACTTCTGCCCTCGCTCTTTTCTATCTCCAAATCCATATCATAAAACGCCATACCACTCTTTTCGGATGCTATCTTTCCGATAAACGTCTTTCCGCAGCCCGGCATTCCTATAAGAACTATATTCATATCATTTAAGCACCTGCCTCATAATTGCCCAAAACTTTAAATTCCGTAGTCTGTTTAGCAAGGTTTTTTGTAACCCCCAAAACTATTTCATCCCTTAAATTACCGCTGTAATCTATAAAAAATCTGTACTCAAAATTCTTATCCCGAACAGGTCTTGACTCAATTTTAAGAAGATTAAGTCCACCTCTGGTAAACTGTGCAAGTGCATTATAAAGAGTTCCGCTCTCATGCGGAAGTGTAAATGATACGCTTATTTTATCCGCTTTCTCGGATACCTCCGCTTCATTTGAAATTATAACAAATCTTGTAGTATTGCTTGATGAATAATTTATATTCTCCGCAAGTATATCAAGTCCGTAAAGCTTTGCATTTTTTCGGCTTGCAATAGCCGCCTTTGTAATATCATTGCTCTGTGCAACCATTTTTGCACTGTAGGCGGTATTTGAACACGCTTCAAGCTCTGCATTCTTAAACCTCTTTAAATATTCACTGCACTGCTTAAGTCCCTGTTCGTGTGAATATATATGCGTAATGTCTGATTCCTTTGCTCCTTTTGGTGCAAGCAGACACTGCTCTACCTTAAGATTTACCTCACCCGTTATGTAAAAATTATATTTGGATATCAAATCAACATTATCGGTTATTGAACCTGTTGCCGAATTTTCTATAGGCAAAACAGCGTAATCAGCCTCATTATTCTTAAGTGCCGCACATACCTCTTCAAAATTCTTTTTATTGATTCTTTCAGATTCCTCTCCGAAATATTTAATAAGTGCTTCCTCTGCAAATGCTCCCGAAACTCCGGCGTATAAAACTCGTGGATTTTCTTTTTTAGTGCTGTGGCTTAATATCTCATCAAAATCATAGCCTTCGCTTGTATCAAGCTCCTTTGCCTGAAGTCCGCGGCTTATAGCCATAACCGATGCAAAGAATTCATAAACCTCATTTTCAAGAGCCTTATCCTCACCCTCTAAAAGACTGATTTTGTTATTTAAAACCTCAATTTCACGAGCCCTGTCAAGTATGGGCATATTATTCGCTCTCTTATAATCCGCAACACCTTTTCCAAGCTTCATTCTCTCTATAAATAACGGTAAAAGCTGACGGTCTATTTCGTCTATTCGCTTCCTCAGCACAGATAAATCTACTATGTTGTTCATTGATATTTCCTCCAATCTTTTTCGGAACTCCCTCGACACTGTATTCGCTGCCTTACAACAGCTAAAGTTTCATACTTCTTAATTGATAAACGCCCATGAGATAGCAAGCACTACCGCCTTTATCCCTCAAGTATCATATCAAGCACAGCAATTGCCGCACCGCTCTCAACCACAACTGCGGCTCTGTGTACAATACACGGGTCGTGTCTGCCGTGAATTTCTATCTCGGTATTCTTCATACTCTCCAAATCTATTGTACGCTGTTTTTGTGCAATTGACGGAGTCGGCTTTACAGCAACAGAAAATACTATAGGCATTCCGTTTGAAATTCCACCGTTTATTCCGGCATTATTATTTGTATATGTCTTAACATTGCCGTTTTCATCTGCATAAAACTCATCATTTGCTTCTTTGCCGGTCATCTTTGTAAATTCAAAGCCTTTGCCGAACTCAATGCCTTTAACTGCCGGAACCGAAAACATCATTGATGAAATTTTGCTCTCAACCGAACCGAAAAACGGTGAACCTATTCCGACAGGTACGCCGAGAACCGCACATTCTATAACTCCGCCTACCGAGTTTTGCTCATTCCTTGCCTTAAGAATTATATCCTTCATTTTCTTTCCGCAGTCATCATTAATTACAGGAAATTCTTTAGCCGAAACCGCATCAAATAATTCCTTATCAATATTAACCAAATCAAGCCCAACATCTTCAGCATCACAAATACTTTTAATATGCGAACCGATATAAACACCCTTTTCTCTTAAAACATTCTTGGCAACAGCACCGGCAAAAACAAGCGGAGCGGTAATTCTTCCCGAAAAATGACCTCCGCCTCTGTAATCGTGACATTTTCCATACCTCATAAAGCCTGTAAAATCCGCATGACCCGGACGCATAAGGCTCTTGTTATAGTCCTTTGAACGGGTATTTGTGTTCCTTATTATTCCGCAAAGCGGTGTGCCTGTGGTTTTACCGTCAAAAAATCCCGAAAGTATTTCAACCTTATCCGCTTCGCTTCTCGGCGTTGATAAATTGTTCTTTCCGGGAGCCCGTCTTTGCATTTCACGCTCTATAAATTCCATATCAAGTTCAATTCCGCCCGGTATTCCGTCTATAACCACACCTATGCCGTTTCCGTGTGATTCTCCGAATATACTGACTTTAAATTTGTTACCCCAAATATTCAATACGTTTTCCGCCTTTCACCTATGTTAATCAATTCATAATACCTTTTCCTTTGCCAAGGAGAGGTTGTTCTTTTTTCTCGTCCAAAAAGAACCAAAAAAGACGCTCGGATTTCCCCCGAGACCCCCTTGCGTTACATAAAGATTTTCTTTATCATACTCGGATTTTCTTCGCACGTCAAGCGTGAGTTTGACGTTGTAGAACGTATCGTTTTGCAGAACGCTTCGTTAAAGCTTACGTTTGAAGTTTATCCGCCTTCGGTTATATTTTTAAGCGTGGGTTAGCTGCTTTCTTTAACCGTTACGCTCGTCGGCATTAGCCGACCAATACAGCATCTTTTGGCGGCTCGTTGCCGCCAAGGTTAAAATAAGCCGAGCAATACAGCACCTTTGGGCGGCTCGTTGCCGCCAAGGTTAAAATAAACCAACCGCAACCGTTCGCTAATTCTTCATTAAGTCGTCATATACCTCGAAAAAGTTAGGATATGACTTTGTAACTGCCGTTCTTGCACCTGTAATTGATACAGGACTCTCTGAACGACAAGCCGCAATCGCAAGTGCCATTGCAATTCTGTGGTCATTCCAAGACGAAACAATATCACCGACTAAGCTGTTTACACCTCTTATCTTAAGATAATCTCCGCCCTCAACTATATCCGCTCCGAGCCTGTTAAGCTCTGTTGCAATAGCCTTAAGCCTGTCGCTTTCCTTAATTCTGAGTCTGCCGGCATTTATAATACGGCTCTCACCCTCG
>CAMCUJ010000191.1 GCA_945878965.1 uncultured Clostridia bacterium | reverse complement strand
AATAATAAATAAGGACGGGTATTAAAGCAAGAGATTTAGGAGAGGGTATTTAAAAAATTATTTTAATGAGGTACTGTCTTAAAATCCGGCTTTAATACCTTTTTTATTAATTAAGAATTATTTTAAGGTGTGGAAGAATGTTATTTAAAAAAAAGAAAAATGTGCATAAGCTTGATATGCAAAGAATACCGCAGCATATAGGTATAATAATGGACGGAAACGGGAGATGGGCAAAGAAACATAATCTTCCGAGAACTATGGGTCACAAAAAGGGAGCTGAGGTTTTAGAAAAAATAGTTGAATACTGCAATGACATAGGTGTTAAGGCTATAACGGCTTATGCATTTTCAACCGAGAACTGGAAAAGACCCAAAGAAGAGGTTGATGCACTTATGGATTTGCTTTATGAATATCTGCTTCAGGCTGAAGAAAAATTTTCGGGCAAAAATGTAGTTTTAAAAATTATAGGTGACAGAGAGCCGCTTAGGGATGATATAAAAGAGGCTATGCTTCATGCTGAGGAAATAACTAAGAATAATACGGGAATAATACTTAATATGGCTGTAAACTACGGCGGTCGTCGTGAGATTGAATATGCCGTTAAGAAGGTTATAGAAGATGTAAAAAACGGGAAATCTGATACAGATGATATAAATGAAGAATATCTGTCTGATAAAATGTATACATACGGACTTCCGGAGCTTGATTTAATCATAAGACCGAGCGGTGAATTGAGATTATCAAACTTTATGCTTTGGCAAGCGGCCTATGCGGAATTTTGGTTCAGTGAAATCAACTGGCCCGACTTTACGCCAAAACATATGGAGCAGGCTATAATTGATTTTCAAAGCAGAAACAGGCGGCTTGGCGGAGTTTAGTTAAGAAATCAAAAACCTTGAAGGAGAAGAAATATGTTAAGGACGAGAGTTTTAACAGCGGTTATAGGAATACCGTTTCTTATAATATTTTTGCTTGCAGACCCGCTGTGCCTTGCAGGATTGTCTGCTGTTGCAGTTGTTATAGGTCTTAATGAGTATTACAGGGCTGTTAAAATAAATGATAAAAAAGGTATTTGTTTTACCGGTTATGTTTTTGGAATTATTTTTGTATTTGGTACGTGGTTTAATAAAGAAATTTATATGGTACTTATATTTCTTTTATTTATTACTCTGTGCGGTCAGATGCTGTTTAACCATTCAAAAGTAAATATAGATGATACCTCAAAAATTATATTCAGTCTTATATATATTTCATTTTTTATATCAAACGTAAATTATATAAGAATAATGAAGCCTTACGGAGAATATTATATATGGCTGATGTTTCTTGGCGCATTTATTACAGACAGCTGCGCATATTTTGTGGGAAAGGCTGTCGGCAGACATAAGCTTTGCCCGGGTATAAGCCCTAAAAAGACAGTGGAGGGTGCAGTCGGCGGAGTTATAGGAACGGGAATTGTATTCATCGGTTTTGCATATATAGTAAACACATTCTTTAACCTTGATTTTAGTTTTATAAAAATATTTATTTTGGGCATTATAGTAGCTGTAATATCTGAAATCGGAGATTTGACGGCATCTATAATAAAGCGCAGATATGAAATTAAAGATTTCGGAAATATTCTGCCGGGACACGGAGGAATTCTTGACAGATGCGACAGCGTAATTTTGGTTGCACCTGTTATGTATTTGTATTTATTATATATTGGTTTGTAATTTAACCTTAGGATTAACTATTATATTGAGGTGGTTAAAATAAATATTTCGATTTTAGGTTCAACAGGCTCAATCGGAACTCAGGCACTTGAGGTTGTTGATGATTTAAAAGGAATAAAGGATATAACCGTCAAGTCGATAAGCGGAAACAAAAATATAAAGCTTCTTGAAATGCAGGCAAGAAAATATAATCCTTCAATTGTTGCAGTCAGTGATGAAAGCTTGGCAAAGGAGCTTAAAATAAAGCTGAGCGACACAAATTCAAAGGTTTTAAGCGGAGAATGTGGATTAATTGAAGCCGCAACAATTGAAAGTGTGGATATGGTGCTTTCTTCAATTGTGGGCTTTGCCGGCTTGGTTCCGACTGTTAAAGCAATTGAGGCCAAAAAGGATATAGCTCTTGCAAATAAGGAAACATTGGTTACAGCCGGAAAGCTGTTTATGGATAAGATAAAGGAAAACGGAGTAAGGCTTCTTCCTGTTGACAGCGAGCATTCTGCCATATTTCAATGTCTTGAGGGAAACAGAGAAAGAAATATAAGAAAAATTCTGCTTACGGCATCGGGCGGACCTTTCTTTGGATTGGAAAGGGAGGATCTTGTAAATATCAAGAAAGAGGATGCACTTAAACACCCGAATTGGTCAATGGGTGCAAAAATTACAATTGACAGTGCAACTCTTATGAACAAGGGTCTTGAAATTCTTGAAGCAAAATGGCTTTTTGGTGTTGATATTGATGATATTGAGGTTGTGGTTCACAGGGAAAGCATTATACATTCGATGGTTGAATATGAGGATTTAAGTGTTATTGCTCAGCTTTCTATGCCGTCTATGAAGCATCCGATTCAGTTTGCGTTTACATATCCGAAAAGAGAAGCTTCGCCGGATGAAAGACTTTCTCTTGCCGATATAGGAAGACTTACATTCTTTAAGCCTGACAGAGATGTGTTTAAGTGTTTATCCCTTGCCGAATATGCGGGACGAGTGGGCGGAACAATGCCTACAGCTATGAATGCTGCAAATGAAATTGCGGTTGCAAAGTTTTTAAGAGATGAAATAGGCTTTCTTGAAATAGCTGAGTTTGTTGAAAGTGTTATGAGTAAGCATAAGGTAATAGAAAATCCAAGTCTTGAGGATATTTTAAGCGTTAATAATGAAATCAGAAACTCCGGTAATTAATATGTAATTCATAATTCATAATTCGTAATTCGTAATTGAATAGGGGCGTGATATTTTGATAGTAATAACAATAATACTTGCGGTAATATTCTTTGCATTAATAATTTTGATACATGAATTCGGACATTTTATAACGGCTAAGATGTTTAAGGTAAGGGTGAACGAGTTTGCAATAGGAATGGGTCCTGCAATATTAAAAAAACAGGGCAAAGAAACGCTGTATTCAATACGAGCAATACCCATTGGCGGTTTTTGTGCCATGGAGGGAGAGGACGAGGAGTCGGAAAGTGAGAATTCGTTTAATTCAAAGCCGTGTCTTGCAAGAATTGTAATACTTGTTGCCGGTGCTTTTATGAATATGCTTCTTGGTTTTATAATTTGTCTTATAGTAGTTTCATTAAGCGGAGGAAGTAATATAAGAGTTCCGGTCGTTGACAGCACTGTTGAGGGAACCTTTGCAGACGGAGTTTTACAAAGCGGCGACAGAATTACGAAGATAAACGGCTACAGAGTAAATTCCTACAGTGATTACAGCTTTGAGCTTGCTATGATAAAGGGAGATAGTTGTGATGTTACCGTTAAGAGAGGAAAAAGTACGGAAACCTTTAATATAAAGCTTAGTGATGCACAGTACGCTGACGGTACTCCTTACAGAATACTCGGAATAATTCTTTCAAGTGATGAGAAGAATTTTATAACCGTCCTAAGAGAG
>CAMCUJ010000190.1 GCA_945878965.1 uncultured Clostridia bacterium | reverse complement strand
GCCATACCGTCTGAGTCTTATTATTCGAGTAAATTCCCGTATAAACGTTTATAACTTTTCCGTCAAGGTCCGAAAATGCTGTAATGTTCGGAACTGTAACATATAGTATATTATTATCCGCTCCGACCTTTGAAATATCAACTTCATAAATATCTGTTCTTAGATTGAACTCCTTTTCCGTTGCCTGTTTATCATTAGTTACATTACCAAGTCCCACCTGTGACTTTGTAACCGAATGCGGATTATTTTTATTTGATGTGTGTGAATCAAATTCAGCCTTGTTATTATTAACGTTGTTACTCACTGTCCCCATATCCTCAGCTAAGAACTGCAAATGATTTGTAATGGTTGCCGGTAATACCTCTGACACTACAGCGGAATATTGTATCTGGCGTTCGCCTATTTTTTCGTCTGTAACGCTGCCACTTGCAAGCTTTTCCTCAGTAACACTTCCACTTCCAAGCTTTGCTGTTGTAACACTGCCGCTTGCAAGCTTTTCTTTTGTAACACTTCCGTCCGGATGGTCTAAAACATCGGCTTCTCTGTGAAGCTTATGATTATTGTTTGCAGTGTCAACTTCGCTGATAAGATTACTCAAATGTGCCGTAAGCCCCGCTTTAAGCGTTGTTCCTTTTATAGGATATTTAACCTCTCTGAAACCTATTTTGTTATCGGTAACACTGTTATTCGCAATTTTAACCTCCGTAACACTTCCGCTCGCAAGCTTTTCCTCCGTAACGCTTTCATCGGGGTGGTCTATAGGTTTCTTTTCCTTATGCTCGTTAAATAAGCGGTCAATATAGCTTTTCCACCAACCCTTTTCGGTTTCTCCGTAATATTCTTCTCCTCGCTTGTTAAACCATATTCCCATATATAAAATCAATTCCTCCTTTTGTTTCTACAAAATAAGGGCTATAGCAGCCCTTTAATTAATTCTTTACCAAACTGTCCACAAAGCTCTGTGCGTCCATCTCCTGTTTATGCCCTCTTTCAAGAATAAGAGCAACGTTTCTCGGCACCATTACCTGAACTCCCCTCTTAATCCTGTAGTTCAATCCGTTAAGAGTTACCGTTACATCCTCCTTGTATCTGTCATTGTCCTTAATCAGCATAACAGGAACCAATTCTCTGTAATATTCCTCAATATCATTGCTCTTTGCGGCTCCTCTTTTCACAGTTTTTGTTATTTTCTCATCTGTCATAAAATTCTTCCTTTCCTTTATAATTCGGCATATGCCGCACGGGCGGATATAACTAAATCAAGATGTCCCCCGCATCTTAGGCGGCGGGTTCCACTTGATTTTTTCGGCGGGAGTACCTTTTTCCCACCGAAAACGTTGAATAATGGCGCTCTGCGCCTTATTGAAAGTCCGCCCCTGCGTCTTTGACCGTTTGAATAAATTTAATTTGAACTTGTTTTAATTTGTTACATATTCCCTCGCATTTTACGATTGTCAGAATGGGACTCCCTCAACGCCGTCCCATACAAATACAGACTGTATTACCAACACGATACCGTTAGAATGAGCAGGTAGTTTCAACTCTAACCATAAACTCAGGCGAAAGTATTTCCGCTGTCTGAGTTGCCTTCCAGCCTATAGTGCTGCGCTGGTCAAGAGGGTCGCCTGTTCCGGCACTGCCCTTTTGCTTGATTATAGTTTCAAGTCCTCCGCCGTTTACATTGGTAACACCATAGGCATTCTGACCTATGAAAAGCGTAGAATATACATCTCTTGCTCCCGATGCAGAACCGCCCGGATAAATTATGGAATTAACTCCGGCAATACCCGTATTAACTGCCTCGTTAAGAGTAAGCACCAATTCACCGTCTGAATTTACAGCCGCACTTGAAATTGTATAATCCATATCTTCAATTAAGACGCTCTTGCCCGAAAGTGCTGATACTTCAGTGCCTTCAAGAGTTTCCTTAACAGTAACCTCGCTGCCGCTGATTGCCTTAACGGTAAGAGTTCCGTCACCGATTGAGGTTAAAGCGTTCGCTCTGAAAATTTTTGCCTCAGTGCTTTCAACGAATACAACTCCGTAAATTTTACCGATTGCACCTTCGTAGAAATCTTTAGGGTCTACATTCTGCTTTACCGCCTTCCACTCGGGGTCGTTGGTAAGGTCGTTTGCAACGTCCGGATGAATTATAGCAATGTAGTTACCGTTTTTAAACGGACTTGCATTGTTTCTCTTTAGTGTTGCAACCGCCTTTTTTACGGTTTCAACATTCATATAGTCGTTTTGCTCATAGACATCCTTTCCTCCCACCAGAAGTGAACGGTCAGACTTTCCGCTGCCGTACTGAACATTGGTTCCGGCATTTATCTTTTCTCTTATAACCGTGTCAAGAGTTCTGCCCGCCTGGTCGCCAAGAACTGCCTGTGCCTCTGTTATAATGCGGTCCGTCGCCGTAAGATTAAGCATATCAGAGGTTGTTATGTAATCGCCGTATTGCTCAACCGTTGAAGTTACGGTTGTAACGTTTAAGTGATTTCCGTCAGGTGTAACCCCCTCCTCAAGAGGCATTAATGCCTTTGGAAGCGGACTGAACTTTCTGAACTGTATGGTTTTTCCGTTGTTCTTAGGTATATCCTTCTTCTGTCCAAATTGTGCGTGTACAAGCTTTGGTCTTGCAAAATGTATAAGCGATTTATCATAGAATGTTTTCATCTCGCCCGATAGATTGTTGCCTGTCACGTTTGATAGTGTTGTGTTTGTATTATAATTCATATATTTTTATCTTCCTCCTGTCTTAATTTTTGTTTTTTCTTAATTTTTTAAAAAGTAATGCTCTCGCCGTCCTGAATTCTGTCAAGAATTTTTGCAACATCCTCATCAGAAAATTTCTCGGGATTGAGCTTTGTCTGAATGCCTTGATTCTTAAAAGCACCGTTTTCGGTGATTCTGTTTCCGTTCTCTCTTTCTTTAAGGATTTCCTCCTTATGCACAAGAAAATAGGCATCCTCAACACTGACTCCAAGCTTAAATACCAAATAGCAGAAATTTCTGTTTTGCATCTCCTCTGCCATATTAAAGCTCGGATTCTTCTTTTGGTATTCGTCAGCCTGTTTCTTAATCTCGTAAAATCTCGCCTTTGAGCCTTCATAACCGTTAATGTTGGCATTTTGGCTTTCACTGTTGTAAGGCCCTCTGTTTTGTGCTGTAAAATCACCGCTCTGATTTTCGGAATTTCCGTCATAAGAGCTTTCCTTTGAAGTATCCGAATAGTCCGATACAAGCTTTAGCTTTTCATTAAGCTTTGAAATTGTCATATCAACTATACGTTCAACCTCATTTTCCCATTCTTCTTCGCTTTCAAAGCTTTTAAACGGTGTTTTCTGTACTTTTCTGTATCTCATTTTTCCTCCTTTTCTTTGCAATCTTATTGCACTGTTAATCATCATTCGTTTTTCCCAAAACCGTCTTAAGCAGCTTCGGGAGTTTTACATCAAGCTCGGTCAGATTTTCAAGAATGGATATCAGCTCCATATAAATGTAATAGCACTGAACCGAATTAAAAATTATACGATTTAAATCGGTAAACAGAAGCGATAATCCATAGCTTAAAAGAACCACCATAACAATTCCCGCCTTTTTAAAT
>CAMCUJ010000189.1 GCA_945878965.1 uncultured Clostridia bacterium | reverse complement strand
CGGTATATGTAAGCGATATTATAAGAAAAATCAGTTCCGAACAGATTTTGTTTGTTGGAAAGGCGGATGAACAGATAACGGCACTTTCTGAATTATATAATATACATCTGATTGATTATATGGCAAGAGAGGAGCTTGCGGTTCTGAATGCAATTCCTACAGCGGAAGGAGCAATAGAGATTGCAATGCGTGAGATGCCTATAACCATACATTCAAGTAACTGTTTGGTGCTTGGATACGGCAGAATAGGAAAAACGCTGTCAGACTCGCTTAAAGGACTTGGTGCAAATGTTACGGTTGCGGCAAGAAAATTCAGTGATTATGCGTGGATTAAGGCAAATGGCTGCAAAGCGGCTGATATTTCAAAGCTTTCTGAGATTATTGGCGGATATGATATAATATTTAATACTGTGCCAAATAAGATTTTAGATTTCAAATGCCTTTTGGGAGTGAAAGATGACAGCCTTATAATTGACCTTGCATCTCGTCCCGGCGGAGTGGATTTTGAATCGGCAAAGGATCTTAATAAACGAGTGATATGGGCGCTGTCGCTTCCGGGAAAGTCCTCGCCTGCAACTGCCGGTGATATAATTAAAGATACCATTACTAATATCTTGGAGGAATTGGGGGTGTAAAATTAATGGAAATAAATAATAGTAATTTAGTAATAGGATTTGCTGTTACCGCTTCATTTTGTACATTTAAAAAAGTTTTTCCCGAAATAAGCAATATAGCAGACGAACACATAGAGGTTGTTCCGATAATGTCGGAAAATAGCTACAGTACGGATACAAGATTCGGAACCGCAAGCGAGCATATTGAATTTTTAGAGGGTGCTACGGGAAATAAGGTGATTCATACAATTAAGGATGCGGAGCCTATAGGCCCTAAAAAAATGCTGGACGCATTAGTAATTGCACCGTGCACCGGAAACACTCTTGCAAAGCTCGCAAACGGTATAGCTGATACAACTGTAACTCTTGCGGCTAAATCGCATTTGAGAAATAAACGTCCGATTATAATTGCGGTTTCAAGTAATGACAGTCTTGGTAATAATGCTAAAAATATAGGTATGCTTTTAAATCAGAAGAATATATATTTTGTGCCGTTTGCACAGGATGATTGCGTCAATAAGGAAAATTCGATTGTTGCGAAGATGGATTTGATACTTCCGACTCTGAAATGTGCATTAGAGGGAAAACAAATTCAGCCTGTTTTGGTTTAAATGAAAAGAATAAATTGACGGTATCTTTTAAGAGAAGGTACCGTTTTCTTTTGGAGTATCACTACAAACTCCATTTGCATCTATTAATAGATAGTTTAGTTGCAAATACAGATATAAGCAGAAATGAATTTATTGTTCAGTGCATAGATTTCACATTGCTTCATTTGAATAAAAAGAATAGTGAAAATTAAATATATATGGCATTTAATGAAGTGTTAAAATAATTTTAGAATTTGTTTCCAAGTTTCTTCGGAGATTATTATAGAGTTATAGTCTTGACTTTCAAAGTAGTTTATGATAGAATTGAACATATATAGACAAAAAATGTTTCTAAGTAATGCATAATTATTTAGAGGTTTATAACTAAATCAAGATGTCCCCCGCATCTTAGGCGGCGGGTTCCACTTGATTTTTTCGGCGGTAGAACCTTTTTCCCACCGAAAACGTTGAATAACGGCGCTCTGCGCCTTATTGAAGGGAAAGATAATTTGTGAATATAGAAATACGAAATGAACAGGATTTGTTTGAAATTAATGATAGTATAACCGAAATAGTAGAAAAAGCAATAACCGCAAGTCTTAAGTATATGGAGTTTGAATATGATGCGGAAGTAAGTGTTATGTTTGTAGACAATGAAGAGATACATAATCTTAATAAGCTTCACCGAGGGATAGACAGGGCAACCGATGTTCTGTCATTTCCTATGTTTGAATATGATGAAGACGGCAACATTATTGAAGAATATGCGGATTTCAGTGACAGCGGTGAGCTTATACTCGGTGATATAGTTATATCGCTTGAAAGGGCAAAGCAGCAGAGCGAGGAATACGGGCATAGCTTTGAAAGAGAAATAGGATTTTTAACGGTTCATTCTATGCTCCATTTGCTGGGGTATGACCATATGAATGAAGAAGATGAAAAAGAGATGTTCGGATATCAAAATGAAATTTTAAATGAAATGGGTTTAAAAAGATGAAGATTATAAACAGCTTTAAATATGCGTTTCGTGGTTTATTGTTTTGTATACGAAACGAACGTAATTTCAGAATTCATATTGTAGCTGCCATTTTTGTAGTTATACTTTCTCATCTTTATCAGGTTACGGAGAGTAAAATTCCGCTTTTGGTATTTTCGATAATCTTTGTGTTTGTTACAGAAATGATAAACACATCAATTGAGGCGATAGTGGATTTTGTTAGTCCGTCTTACAGCGAAATGGGAAGAATTGCGAAAGATGTTGCGGCAGGTGCGGTTTTGGTTGCGGCATTAAGTGCGGTTATAATTGCATTCACCGTGTTTGGAAATATAGATAGATTGCTAATGGTCTGGGATATAATTATAAATTCGTGGTTCTGGAGCATTTTTATTGTAGTTTTTATAGTTTTATCGTTAGTTTTTATTTTTAGTGCGAAGAAGGAGAGAAAAGATAAATGAAATCAGGATTTGTTGCAATAACAGGCAGACCGAACGCCGGTAAGTCAACCTTGCTTAATAAGATTATAGGCGAAAAGGTTGCAATAGTTTCAAATAAGCCTCAGACAACAAGGACAAAAATTCTTGGAATACACACAGAGGAGGACTGTCAGATAGTTCTTATAGATACACCGGGAATTCACAAGCCGCATAATAAGCTTGGTGAAAGAATGGAGAAGTATATCTATACTGCAACGCAGGATATTGATGTGCTTGTTTATGTTATAGATTGTAACATTTATGACAATGAGCTTGAAAAGGAAAGACAGGCTCTTAAGGGACTCAAGGCGAATAATACTCCGGTTATACTTGCGGTAAACAAGATAGATACGGTTCCAAGACTTAATGTACTCCCCGTACTTGATAAGCTTAAGGAGATCTATGACTTTTCGCATATAGTTCCGCTTTCTGCAAAGAGCGGTGAAAATGTTGATGAGCTTTTAGGGATAATAAGAGATTATTTGCCGGAGGGACCGAAATTTTTCCCTGATGATTTGGTTACAGACCAGCCGGAGCGTCAGATTGTTGCGGAATATATAAGAGAGAAAACACTAAGACTGTTAAATAAAGAAGTTCCGCACGGAGTTGCTGTTGAGATTGAGAAAATGACTCTTAAGAAAAACGGCAAATATGAAATTCTTGCGGCGATATACTGCGAAAAGCAGAGCCATAAGGGAATTATAATCGGTAAAGGAGGAGAAAAGCTTAAGCAGATAGGTTCGCAGGCAAGACAGGATATAGAAAGGTTTTTGGGAACTAACGTATATCTTGAGCTTTGGGTAAGAGTTAAAGAGGATTGGCGAAACAGGGAAAGCTTTATTAATCACGACATAGGCTTTGAAAAGTAGGCGACAGCGGTCGCATTCCCACGGCAACGATGTTGCCGTAATGAAGTATTCCCGGTCGGCTTCGCCGGTGCCTGAGGCACATCACCTTGCCGGGCTATCGCCCG
>CAMCUJ010000188.1 GCA_945878965.1 uncultured Clostridia bacterium | reverse complement strand
TATTTTCATACATAAATCATTTGTAAACAGAAAGACCTTGCCTGCAATTTGGCAAAGTCTTTAATTACATAATTATGAAATTTTGAATATCATATATCCGAATTTTGTTTCTGCAAACAATTAGAATTTTTAAGTTCATCATTTGCAATAATCGTTCCCAATGTATCTCCAAGCTGAGTGAAAATAACAGCTAAAATTGCCGTATCCTCTTTTGAAAAGCATTTTGCAATTGAACATGCAATTGCGGTAACAAATGAAGCAAGCTCACAGGAATTCATTGTTTTTCACCTCTTAAATCATTGTATGCAGATTTTAAGATTTTGTGTGAAGCTTGAAAATTAACTAAAATTCAAATTATTCAACCTTTTCAGAAACCAAAAGATTATAAATCATTACGGCAAACTCGCCTCGTGTTACCATATTATCAGGATTAAAGCAGCCGTTTTCATCACCGTTTACAATTCCAAGTGCCTTAGCTATCGCCGCATAACCGACCCTTTCCTCCGAAATACTGTCGGCATCATTAAATCCGCAGTTATAAACACCTTTAAGTCTTGCCGCCTTTCCGTAATCCACACTTTCAACAATGCAAATTATTGTATCAAGACGTGTTAAAGTTTCTTTCCTTCTTATCTCTTTTAGTATTGATTTATCAGAGCCGTTTCTGTAATACGATGGACTATAGTTGATATCGCTCAATAATTCCTCGACCTCATCATATGTAATCAAGTCATTCGGTCTGAATCTTCTGTCCTCGCCGACATTTATAACTCCGTTTATTACAAGCTCATTTATAATATCCTTTGCAAAATAATCATCAATATCCGTAAATCCAAGATTATCATTTTTAACAACGTCAACTTTTTCTTCACCGTCATAGTCAAGAAGTTTTCCGCTTGTCGCACTTATGTAATACGGATAACCGTTGTTAAGCCTATACACAAGGCGAATTGCCGGTGCATACTCAACGTGTGCAATGTTTGTATAATACTCATTAAAGCCTATTTTATTAAATAAAATATTCGCCGCATCGCCCTCACTGAGTATGTTTTCAGAATTTTCAAACCTTATACCGTTTGTCCAGTTCTTTGAAAAACGTATTATTTTTCCGCTGTATTCATCTACTCCAACGTTTATATAATTATCCATATACTTAATTCCGTTCACACTTTCATTAAATCTAAAGCTGCGTGAATTTGCATTATCGGTATCGAAGTTTTTAACCTTTTCACTCTCATTTACGGAATATTTTTTAATAAATGCAAGTGCATTTCTTTCCCTTACACTGCTGTCAAGAGCTTTTTTCTCTGTTTCATTATCCGAATAACTATATGAATAAAGATTTACAAGCTCGCCTGTTTCAGCATTTATTGTAACTGTTGCATCGCCAAAATAGCCCTTATTGCTTGAATCCTTTGCGAAGTGAAACTCAGCATAATAAACGTCCTTAACGGTTGATTCCTGTGCGGTTTCTTCCCCCTTGTCATTAACTATAGGCATAGGAACGACTTCTTCGCTTTGCTTGAAATATCCGTAAGAAGAAAGCTCATACTCATCAATTACCGTATTTTCTATACCTCTGATTAATTTTTCCGCATCCTGAGGTGAAATAAGGTTGCTGTAATTTTCAATCTCCGAAATCTCACTCTCGGTAAGTGCCGCCTTATCCGCTGACGCACCTCCGCCTCCTGCATAGTATGACATATCTCCGCTTTCATTAAGCTGAGCCTCCATAGCTGTTTCTTCCTTGCTGTTGTAAAACTCCTTGTTTTCCTTTATTCTTCTTTTCTCCTCGTCAGTAAGCTTTGGAATTTCACCGCTTGTAGAATCAAGAACTATACTTGGATTTTCAGGTACATATATCAAAACAGCCTCGTCTAAAATGCCTTTTCTTATGTATAGCTTTTCAAATTTATTCTGCTTCAAAAACGCTTCACGCTTAGCATTTTCATCAATTCTTTCACTCAGCTCCGCTCCGTCGTTTGTATATAAATGATTAAGGGTATAGCTGTTAACTTCACCGTTTTTCTTATCTATCTCAAGTCTTATGCTATTATCGCAATATTTAATATCGTTTTTCATTCTGTCAAATGTAATGCTTATATCAGACGAGCTTACAGAGCTGTAAATATCCTTAACCTCATATTCTCCGGCAATGTCCGGAATTATCTTGTTAAGCCAAGCCTTAGCTATATTTTCGGCATCCTTATCAGAAAGCTTGGTAAGAGATTTTCTGTTATCTGTATTTATAAAATATCTATGGTAATACTCAATATCACCATAACTGTTTACTCTTACATTAATCTCACTGCAAGTATCTTCAGGATAATCTTCATTTGCATTAATATATGGCAATTCCCATTTAAGCATATATTCCATACCGTTTCCAACCGAATATTTATTGCTATCAAACTCAGTAAGTTCATTTGGTACATCAATAAGGCTTTTTACTTTTATTATAGTGTTCTCAAGCTCTGAATTATCATCCGCAAAAACCGCCGTCTGGCAAATACATAAACTAAGCATTGTTAATGCCAGCACTCCCGAAATAAATTTTTTTATTCTTTTTGAATTTTTCAATTCAATCTCTCCGTTTCTTCTGCTGTAAAATACAGCTCTTTTAATATTACTGATTTTTAGACGAAAACTTATCAGAATGTGTTCCATATTTTTTTAATTTTTTTGCTAAATTTTCAATAAGGCGCAGAGCACCGTTATTCAACGTTTTCGGTGGGAAAAAGATACTCCCACCGAAAAAATCAAGTGGAACCCGCGCCTAAGATACGGGGGACATCTTGATTTAGTTATATGTAAAAAGAGCATCGCATTAAGGATAAATAATTTTTCACCTTAACACAACACTCTTTGAACATTCAAAAATTAGTTATTTTAGAATACTTTATTCAAAACTTAAGAGTTCAAATTTATTATGTTTCCGAAATTTTTATAATTATCATCATTAATCTTATCGGTAATTATAAAAGCTGAAGAAAACGGAGCAAATGTAACAGGGCTTATTTTACCGAACTTTTCACTGTCACAAAGAATGTATCTTTTACTTGTCTGCTTAATGCCACATTCCTTAACGGCCGCCTCGTTTATATCGGGAGTTGTAAAGCCTGCGGAAGGCGTGATGCCGTTAGCACCCCAAAATCCTATGTTGAAGTTATATTTTCTAAGATTATTTATTGCCTCATTACCGACAATTGCCTCGGTTGAGATTTTAAATTCTCCGCCGACTAAAATAACACGCATTCCCTTAAGTGCAAGCTGTCTTGCGTGAAAAATCGCATTTGTAACAAACGTAGCCGTCTTTTCCTTTATGAAATCAATCATATAACCGGTTGTTGTTCCGGCATCAATATAGACGAAATCATCCGGTTTAATAAGTCCTGCCGCATATCTTGCAATCTTAATCTTCTCATTACGGCTTATGCCTTGACGCTTTGAAATCTCATCATCAGTAAGATTATACTGCACAGAGTTTGAAACTGCTCCCCCGAATACCTTGTTTAGCTTTCCGGCATTGTCAAGTACGGTAAGGTCACGTCTTACGGTAGCCTCAGACGCATTAAGCTTTGACGTAAGCTCCTGAACCGTAACAGTTCCTTTATACTCAAGTATTTTTAAAATTTCTTCTTGACGTTTTTCCGCAATCATTTCTATCCTCTCTCTTTTA
>CAMCUJ010000187.1 GCA_945878965.1 uncultured Clostridia bacterium | reverse complement strand
TGATATTGCAGTATACTATATATGAACAAATGTTCATATATTCAAAAATTCATATTAATTTAAGAATGGAGTGATACTAATGAATGACAATATAAATTCAGAAGACCGCATTGAGGTATGCCAAAGTAATATCATTCACAATAATATAATTGAAAAGGCACGAGAAGAAATGCCTGATGAAGAAATTCTATATGATATGGCAGAGCTTTTTAAAATATTCGGTGACACCACAAGAATCCGTATACTTTATGCACTCTCATCATCTGAAATGTGCGTATGTGATATTGCCACCCTTTTAAATATGACTCAGTCCGCTATCTCTCACCAGCTAAGGCTCTTAAAACAGGCAAGCTTAGTCAAATACAGACGCTCCGGCAGAACAGTTTACTATTCACTTTGCGATGACCACATAAAGACTATATTTGAACAGGGTCTATCCCACGTTCAGGAATAATTTCAGTAAAAATACTTAATCTAAATTCAGAAAGGAATGATTTTTATGACCGTTTTCTTAGATGGCTTAAATTGTGCAAACTGTGCCGCAAAAATTCATTCAGATATTCAAAAGCTTCCGTATGTTTCAAACTCAGATTTAAATCTTGTAACCAAAAAGCTGACTCTCAAAACCTCAAAGAGTCACGATAAGACTCTTAAAGAAATTAAGAAAATAGTAAAAAAATATGAACCCGATGTAATTGTAAGCTTACATCAAAGTGAAGAAGCCGAAAAACCTAAAATTAAAAATTGGATTCATTTATTAATAGGCGGTATACTTTTAGTACTTAGTTTCTTTACTGCTCCAAATTCATATATGTTTACCGCAGTTTCAATTTTATCATATCTGATAACGGGTTATAAAGTACTTGTTAAAACAGTAAAAAACATTCTGAACCGTCAATTCTTGGATGAAAATCTGCTTATGACGGTTGCTTCAATAGGAGCAATTGCAATCGGAGATTACAGAGAAGCAATAGCCGTAATGCTGTTTTATTCAATAGGCGAGCTGCTTCAGGACTCAGCGGTTAATAAGTCCCGTGCTTCAATAAAATCACTTATGGATATTCGTCCTGATACAGCAACTATTATTGATGAAAAAGGAAATTCAAATCCTGTTGATGCAAAGAATGTAAAACTCGGAGATATAATTTTAATTAAGCCTCAAGAGCGTATACCACTTGACTGTATTATAACAGACGGAAATTCAACTGTTGATGTTTCGTCAATTACGGGAGAAAGCCTTCCGAGAACCGTAAACAAAGGTGATACGCTTATTTCCGGCTCAATAAACATAAGCGGTGTACTTTACGGTAAGGTTACAGCGGAGTTTTCAGACTCAACCGCAACCAAAATTCTTGAGCTTATGGAAAGCTCTATTTCAAAGAAATCTAAGTCCGAAGGCTTTATAACAAAATTTGCAAAAATTTATACACCTATAGTTGTAGCTCTTGCATTCTTAATGGCAGTAATTCCGGCAATAATATTTAAGGGCGAAAACTTTTCATTATGGCTTACACAGGCACTTACGTTCCTTGTAATATCGTGTCCGTGTGCATTGGTAATTTCAGTTCCGTTAAGCTTTTTCAGCGGAATAGGCATATGCTCAAAACGTGGAATTTTAATTAAAGGAAGTAACTATTTAGAGTTGCTTGCAAATGTGAAGAATGTGGTATTTGATAAAACAGGAACACTAACCTATGGAAAATTCAGCATTAAATCTGTTGTACCATTCAGTAAATTTACAGAAGATGAGCTTATTAAAACTGCCTCTGCTGTCGAAAGGTTATCAAGCCATCCTATATCCAAAGCATTTAACAATTTTGAGGATTCAGAAAATGAATATACAGTTACAGATTTTAAGGAGCTAAGCGGGCTTGGAGTTACGGGGATTGTAAACGGTCACAAAATATCAGCCGGAAACAGTTCTCTTTTAGAAAAGAACGGTGTTAAGGATTTGAATATTCCAAAAGAAACCGGAACAGTTATTCATATTTCAAAAGATACTGAATATATGGGATATATAATAGTTGCCGATACTCCAAAAACCGAAAGCTGTGCTGTAATTAATGAGCTTAAGAAAAATTCGATAAACACAGTAATGCTCAGCGGTGACAATCTTGAAACAGCAAAGCTTATTGCCGAGGAAATAGGAATTGACAATGTTAAGGCTGAGCTTATGCCAAAAGATAAGGTAGAAAATCTTGAAAAGCTTATTTCAGATACTAAAAACGGAGCAACCGTATTTGTTGGTGACGGAATGAATGATGCACCATCTCTTGCATTAGCAGATATCGGAGTTGCCATGGGCGGAGTCGGAACGGATGCCGCAATTGAGTCTGCCGACGTTGTTATAATGTCTGACGACCTCAGCAAAATTCCGGAAGTAATAAAGCTTGCAAAGTTCACAAGAAAAATTATGACTCAGTGTATTATTATGGCACTTACTATAAAGATTATCATTATGATTTTAAGTGCATTGGGTTTTGCAAATATGTGGGCAGCAGTATTCGCTGATGTAGGTGTATCCCTTTTGGCGGTTTTAAATACATTCAGAAAACCGAAATGACGCATTCAATAAGCGGTACGGCCTTAAATGGAATCCACCGCCTATATAAGCGAGGGACATCTTAATTTAGAGGTGCCCTTCGGTTATAAATGAAATAACCCGAAAGAGAGGTAATTATTTTGACATATACAGAGTGCATAGACTTTATAAACAGCTTTACCAAATCGGGAAAGCCTCAGAATAAGCTTGACAGGTTTGAAAATCTTGCCGAAAAACTCGGTAATCCGCACAAAGACCTTAAATTTATTCACGTTGCCGGAACTAACGGAAAAGGAAGCGTATGTGAATACATTTCAAACGCTCTTGTAAATAACGGATTTAGGGTAGGAAAATTCACATCTCCGTTTATAATCGACTTAACCGAGCGTATTCAGATTAACAATACAAATATAAGTCATACGGATTTAGCAGAGCTGTGCGATATTGTTAAAAAAGCAATAGACTCGGATAAGGCACAGGATTATTCGCAGTTTGAAATATTCACAGCGGCAGCATTTTTATATTTTCGTAATGAAAACGTAGATTATGTAGTGCTTGAAACAGGGATAGGCGGACTTTTAGACTGTACAAACATAGTAACTCCCGAGATAAGCGTTATAACCTCAATAGATTTTGACCATACCAATATTTTAGGAAACTCTATTTCGGAAATTGCAGCTCACAAAGCCGGAATTATAAAACCGAACCGTCCTGTATTCTCTGCACCGTTTCAGCATAAGGACGCAGTCAGCGTATTAACCGAAACGGCACGATTAAATAATTCAAGACTTGTATTTGCGGACGGAAACGAGCTTACAATACATAAAAACAGTATATACGGAACGGAGTTTTCATATAAGGGAAGGTTATACAGAACTAAAATGGGCGGAAAGCATCAACCGATAAATGCAAGTCTTGCAATTGAGGTTTTAGAGTTTATGAAAATTCCTGAGAAATGTGTATCAAAATCGCTTGAAAATTCACAGCTTCCGGCAAGGCTTGAGGTTTTAGATGCCGACATTCCGATAATTGCAGACGGCGGACACAATCCGTCGGGAACGCTTATGGCATGCGATTTAATAAAAGAAGCGGATTTATCGCCTGTTTTAATCTGCGGAATGCTTTCAACCAAGGACTTTGA
>CAMCUJ010000186.1 GCA_945878965.1 uncultured Clostridia bacterium | reverse complement strand
TAATTTTCCTTCCAATACATTTATCATTTTTAATTTCCGCCTTTCTATGTTTTTTAAATTTCAATAAGGCGCAGAGCGCCGTTATTCAACGTTTTGATTTAGTTATAATTAAGGAAATGTCCCATTCTCTCCTGTTTGGTAAGAAGATAATTTCTGTCCTCGTCCTCTATCTCCATCTGAATCGGAATACGCTCCGAAATTTCTATTCCGTATCTTTCGAGCTTATCTATCTTATCCGGATTATTGGTAATAAGCTTTAAAGAACCGATGCCTAAATCCTTAAGAATCTGAGCGGCAATATCGTATTCACGCATATCTGCCGGAAATCCAAGCTCAATATTTGCATCAACCGTATCAAAACCCTTATCCTGAAGCTCATAGGCACGGATTTTGTTTATAAGTCCTATTCCTCTGCCCTCCTGCCTCATATAAAGAAGAACACCTCTGCCCTCTTTTGCAATCATCTTCATAGCCGCATCATACTGCTCGCCGCAGTCACAACGTCTTGAACCGAGTGCGTCACCTGTAAGACATTCGGAATGTACACGGCAAAGAACAGGCTCACCGCTCTTTATATCACCCATAATAAGCGCCACATGATGCTCACCGTTAATCTTATTTACATATCCGCAAATCTCAAATTTTCCGTAACGTGTAGGCATTTTTGCTCTTGCAACGCATTCAACATTCTTCTCTTTAAGCTTTCTGTATTCAATTATATCGGCAATCGAAATAAGGGTTAGACCGTGCTTTTTTGAAAACTCAACAAGCTCATCACGCCTTGCCATAGTTCCGTCATCACTCATAATCTCACAGCATAAGCCACACGGCTTAAGTCCGGCAAGCCTCATTAAATCAACCGTTGCCTCAGTATGTCCCTGCCTTTCAAACACTCCGTTCTTCTTCGCAATAAGAGGAAACATATGCCCCGGTCTTCTGAAATCCTCAGGCTTTGAATTTTCATCAACCATTTTCATTGCAGTAACCGAACGCTCAAATGCCGAAATTCCCGTAGTTGTATCAATATGGTCTATCGAAACGGTAAACGCTGTTTCGTGATTATCCGTATTTTCACTAACCATCGGCGAGAGCTTTAATTTGTCTGCAATATCCTGTGTAATCGGTGCGCATATAAGCCCCTTTGCATAGCTTGCGATAAAGTTTACATTCTCGCCGGTTGCAAATTCTGACGCAACTATTAAATCTCCCTCATTCTCTCGGCTTTCATCATCTGTAAGCACAATTATTTTTCCGTTTCTTAAATCCTCAAGTGCCTGCTCTACCATTGAAATTGAATTTTTTGTTTTATCTGTATTATTCATATAAATACAACCTTTCATAAATTACTCATTCTTAACTGAATATAAACTTAAAATCCGCAGCGGCTTAAAAATTCCATATCAATTCCACCCGAAGCAGATGTTTTATCCGCATTATCAGCAACTTCGGAATTACCGTAATTCATCAATTTTTCAATATACTTGCCGACAATATCACATTCTAAATTCACTGCTGTTCCTATTTCATATGAAAGAAGTGTAGTTTCATTGCTTGTATGCGGAATAATCGAAACTCCGAATGCTGAGCTATCCACATAAGTCACGGTAAGACTTACACCGTTAATCGCAATTGAACCCTTTTCCACGATATATTTAAGAATTTCCGGCTTTGCTGTAATCGTAAGCCTTACAGCGTTTGAATCCTGCTTCTTGCTCATTATAACTCCAACACCGTCAATATGTCCGGCAACTATATGACCTCCAAATCTGCCGTTTAAAGGCATTGCACGTTCAAGATTTACACGGCTGCCGCTTTTTAGCTTACTGAGAGCGGTTCTTTCTATTGTTTCCGGCATAACATCGGCTGTGAAAGCATTACCCGAAATAGCCGAAGCCGTAAGGCATACTCCGTTTACCGCAACGCTGTCGCCAAGCTTTAAATCCTCAAAAATCCTGTTTGCACAAACCGAAAGCTTATATGTCTTAGTGTCACGCTTAACGCTTACAATCTCGCCAATCTCCTCTATAAGTCCGGTAAACATTATATTTCTGCCTCCTTATTCCCTATATCCGAATTATTTTCACAATCATTCAAAACATCATACTCAAGCAAAACATCACCGTGAAGCTCAGCAACATTATTAAGCTTTAATTTAAGCGAATCAGCAGCATTTTGTATTCCGTTTCCGCCAACCGAAGTCTTAGCATTACTTCCGCCGAAAATTTTCGGTGCAATAAAAACCTCAAGCTTATTTACAATTCCCGAAAATAAAGCTGCAGATAAAATCTCCGAGCCGCCCTCAATAAGAACGCTGTCTATCTTACGCTTTCCAAGCTTTTTCATAAGCTCCTTTAGGTCAACCTTGCCGTTTTTA
This sequence comes from uncultured Clostridia bacterium, assembly GCA_945878965.1. Taxonomy (GTDB): domain Bacteria; phylum Bacillota; class Clostridia; order Monoglobales; family Monoglobaceae; genus CAMCUJ01. Next base: position 1,322 of record CAMCUJ010000186.1, on the reverse strand, counting down.
TCGGGAGCATAAATAAATTCAATTCCCTTTTCCGAAAGTAAAGCCTTCTTATCTGAAATTTCTCCGTTTTCCTGTGAATATGCAATTATAGTAGGTATTTCATCTGCCGTATTTACAATATTGCAATTTAGCGGTATTCTTAAGCTGCTGTCGCAGATTATACGAACAGGATTTGTTCCGTTCTCAATTCTGCAGTTAAGCATAGGATTATCGGAAATAACAGTATCTATTCCAACTAATATGGCACTGACCGCATTTCGGATTTTATGAACTATGAGGCGTGACTCATCATTTGAAATCCATTTACTGTCGCCTGACTTAGTTGCAATTTTTCCATCAGCAGTTGAGGCATATTTTGCGATTACGAAAGGAGTATTGTTAGTTATATAATGAAAAAATATCTCGTTAATGCTGTCACATTCGTCTTTAAGAACATTTGTAACAACCTCGATGCCGTTTTCCTTAAGCTGTTTAATTCCCCCGCCGCTCACCTTGGGGTTAGGGTCATTTGAGCCTATAAAAACACGCTTTATTCCGCTTTCAATAACCGCCTCACTGCACGGCGGAGTTTTTCCGTAGTGGCAGCACGGCTCAAGAGTTACATAAATATCCGCACCATTTGGGTTTTCAGTGCAGTTCTTTATAGCATTTCTCTCCGCATGAAGTCCTCCGTAATATTCGTGAAAGCCCTCGCCTATAATCTTATCATTTTTAACGATTACCGCACCTACCATAGGATTGGGGTTAGTTCTGCCGCGTCCCATTTTAGCAAGCTCAATTGCACGTTTCATATATTTTTCATTCAAAATCTATCACCTGCTTTGAAATTTAAAAAGCCTGAAGCATTGGATTTGCTTCAGGGCTGTAATTTTCAGATTTCATTATTTTAATATAAAGATTTAATTATAAATTAAAAATCCTTATATCAAACATTAAAATAATTGTTTCTCTCATCCGGACTGTAACCGTCGGTTTTGGAATTTCACCAAATCAGCATTTTACTGCTCGCGGACTTTGCGTGAATTAATATTTACACTTCACCGCCGATAGGGAATTTCACCCTGCCCCGAAACCAATATTTAATTTTAATATTATTATAACTCTATTTAAGCATTTTGTAAAGGGGTTTTTTTATGTTCTTTTTATTTAGAAAAAAAGAACCAAAAAAATCAAGTGGAACCCGCCGCCTAAGATACGGGGGACATCTTGATTTAGTTATACTCAAAATTTAGTTTTCCTTTGCCAAGGAGGGGTTTGTTCTTTTTGCTCGCCCAAAAAGAACCAAAAACGGCGGTCGGGGAATTTCCCCGACACCCCTTTGC
>CAMCUJ010000185.1 GCA_945878965.1 uncultured Clostridia bacterium | reverse complement strand
TCCGACTTTTCCGAATATGAATTTTCCAAAATGTCCCGTTACAGTTGAAACCGGAAAATTCGGTATATCCTTATACGGAATTTCTACCTTTTCCTTAAGTCCTTCAGCGAAATCTCCAAGTCCCGAACCTAACACTATCGCTATTTTCGGAATTATATGAGTCTTTGAAAGTATGTATTTTGCAGCTTCGCATATTTTTTCAAAATTCATTTTAACTCACATAGCCTTTCTGATTTAATTTCATATTTTAGCTTTTAAACAGGCAATCGGGCGGATTTAATCCGCCCAACTTCTATTAATTAAAATATTTTACACCGTTTTCAAATAGCTTCTGATCCTTATTGCCCGGAATATTTTTGTAAATATCCTTACCTTTTCTTTCAGAGTGACCCATTTTACCGAATACTCTACCGTCAGGACTTGTAATACCCTCAATCGCATAGTATGAACCATTAGGATTAAACGGCATTTCATAGGTAGGATTACCGTTTAAATCTACATACTGAGTTGCAATCTGACCGTTTTTCTCCATTTCATCTATAACAGACTGAGAAGCAACAAATCTTCCCTCACCGTGTGATACAGCTATTTGATGAATATCGCCTACCTCAGAATCTACAAGCCACGGCGATTTAACCGATGAAACACGTGTTGAAACTATCTGAGATACGTGACGTCCTATTGTATTAAATGTAAGTGTAGGACACTTATCATCCATATCTATAATTTTACCGAAAGGTACAAGACCAAGCTTAATCAAAGCCTGGAAACCGTTACAAATACCAAGCATTAAGCCATCTCTCTTATAGAGAAGCTCCATAACCTGCTCAGAAATTTTAGGGTTTCTGAACGCTGCCGCAATAAATTTACCCGAACCGTCAGGCTCGTCACCGCCGCTGAATCCACCCGGAAGCATTACAATCTGAGCCTCCTTTATAGACTTGACAAATCTGTCTACAGACTCTGTAATATGCTCCGGCTTCATATTCTTAAATACTTGAACATCTACAACAGCACCTGCGTTTTCAAACGCCCGTGCAGTATCATACTCACAATTTGTACCCGGAAATACAGGTATAAATACCTTAGGCTTTGCAATTACCGTCTTGCTTGTAAGACCGGATTTCGTCGTATATTCAAACTTCTTCATTCCCATATCGTCAAACTTAGCCGATGTCGGGAATACCTTTTCAAGCGGCTTTGTCCATGCATTAAGCACATCTGAAAGCTTAACACTTTCATTGCCCAATACAATTTCCGGATTCTCAGTAGTTTTACCAAGGTCTATAACTATATAGTAATTATTCGAGCGAAGCTCAACTTCCTCATCAAGCTCCAAAATCATACAGCCGTAAAAGCTTGTAAACAGCTTTTCAGGATTAATGCTATCGGAAAATTCAAAACCTAAATTATTACCAAAGCACATCTTGCAGACAGCACTCATAATTCCGTCAAGTCCAAGAGCATAAGCAGATCTTACAACGCCCTTATTCATAAGAGCATGAACACTCTTATAAACCTCTTTAAGACTATCGAAATTTATCATATAATCATCATAACTGCACTGAAGTAAAACCGTACGGCTTCCCGATTTCTTAAATTCAGACGAAACAGCATTTCTTGCATCAAGAGGAGCTACCGCAAACGAAGCAAGAGTCGGAGGAACATCTATATCATTGAATGAACCCGACATACTGTCCTTACCTCCAATTGCCGCAATATTAAGCTTTTTCTGAACAAGATATGCTCCAAGAAGTGCTGAGAACGGCTTTCCCCATCTCTTAGGGTCATCTCCAAGCTTTTCAAAGTATTCCTGGAATGTAAGATAAATATCCGAATAATCCGCACCGGCAGCTACCGCCTTTGTAACAGACTCAACAACTGCAACAACAGCACCCATAAACGGATTAGCCTTAGAAATTACAGGATTATAACCATAAGACATAACAGTTGCAGTATTTGTTTCCTTGCCGATAACAGGAATTTTAGCAACCATATTCTGCTGAGGTGTAAGCTGAGTTTTTCCGCCATACGGCATAAATACGGTTCCGGCACCGATAGTACTGTCAAAACGCTCAACAAGACCCTTTTGTGAAGCAATATTTATATTGCTCATAAGCTTTTCAATCTTTGATTTTAAATCACCGTCACCAACCTCAACATTGTAATTATCAAGGCTGAAATCTGCCTTTTCAACAACAACGTCCATATTCTTTTCGGCACCGTTCGTGTTAAGGAACTCACGGCTTATATCACAAATAGTCTTGCCTCTCCATTTCATAACAAGTCTTGGGCTTTCTGTAACTTCAGCCACAACGTTAGCTTCAAGGTTTTCCTCATCAGCATAAGAAATAAACTTTTCAGCGTCAGACGCTCTTACAACAACAGCCATTCTCTCCTGTGACTCGGAAATTGCAAGCTCAGTTCCGTCAAGTCCCTCATACTTCTTTGAAACCTTGTCAAGATTTATATCAAGTCCGTCAGCAAGCTCGCCGATTGCAACCGAAACTCCGCCCGCACCGAAATCGTTACATCTTCTTATAAGAGATGTAACCTCTTTCTTTCTGAATAATCTTTGAATTTTTCTTTCTTCCGGCGGATTACCCTTCTGAACCTCCGCACCGCAGCTTTCAAGAGAACTGTTATCATGTGCTTTTGATGAACCTGTAGCACCGCCGCAGCCATCTCTTCCTGTCTTTCCTCCAAGAAGAATAACCTTATCTCCGGGCTCCGGAACTTCTCTTATAACATTCTCCTTTGGTGCAGCCGCAATTACCGCACCTATTTCCATTCTCTTTGCAACATAGCCTTCATCATAAACTTCGGCAACCTGTCCTGTTGCAAGACCTATCTGGTTACCATAAGAGCTGTAACCGTGTGCCGCACCTGTTGTAATCTTTCTCTGCGGAAGCTTACCGTCAAGCGTTTCCTTAAGTCCCTTACGAGGGTCACCCGAACCTGTTACACGCATAGCCTGATATACATACGAACGTCCCGAAAGCGGATCTCTTATAGCTCCTCCAAGACAAGTTGCAGCTCCACCGAACGGCTCTATTTCAGTCGGGTGGTTATGAGTTTCATTCTTAAACATTACAAGCCATTTCTCAGGAGCTTTACTTCCCTCTATATCTACATCAACCTCTATACTGCAAGCGTTTATTTCCTCTGATTCGTCAAGCTTATCAAGTACTCCCTGCTTTCTTAAATCCTTCATTGCAGAAAGCGCCAAATCCATAAGACATACCGGCTTTGCAGTTTTGCCTCTGTATACGTACTCTCTTGACTTTAAATACTCTTCATACGTATCTTTTATTATTTCATCTTCAATTTTTATATCATTAAGCTTTGTTGAGAATGTAGTGTGTCTGCAATGGTCAGACCAATATGTGTCTATCATTCTTACTTCTGTAATTGTAGGATTTCTCTTTTCCTCATTCTTAAAATAGTTCTGACAGAACTTAACGTCATCTAAATCCATAGCAAGAGAATATTCCTTTAAGAATTCCAAAAGTCCGTTTTCATCCAAATCAATGAATCCATCAAGAACCTTTACATCTGCAGGAACCTCTGAAGCATCCAAAAGTGTTTCCGGCTTTTCAAAGCTTGCAAAGCGTGAATCAACAGGATTTACAGAATAATTCTTAACCGTTTCAAAATCCTCATCCGAGATATCTCCCTCAACTACAATGATTTTTGCAGTTTTAACACGCGGCTTTT
>CAMCUJ010000184.1 GCA_945878965.1 uncultured Clostridia bacterium | reverse complement strand
AATTGCGGAGGGCTGCGATAATCACTGTACATATTGCGTAATTCCGTCAATCCGAGGTAAATACAGAAGCCGAAAAATTGAAGATATTGTTTCGGAGGCCGAGGAGATGGCACAGAGCGGAGTTAAAGAGCTTATTGTAATTGCTCAGGATACAACCCGCTATGGTAAAGATTTGTACGGAGAATATTCGCTTCCAAAGCTGCTGAAAGAACTTTGTAAAGTTCAGGGTATTGAATGGATTCGTATTCATTACTGCTATCCGGAGCTTGTGAGTGATGAACTTATTGAAGTTATTAAAAATGAGGATAAGATATGTAACTATATGGACATACCTATTCAACATTGTAATGATGAGATTTTAAAGAAAATGGGCCGACGTACAAACAAGGCACAGATAACGGCACTTATTGATAAATTAAGAACAGAAATTCCGAATATTGCTATAAGAACTTCTATAATAGTAGGTTTTCCGTCTGAAACCGATGAACAGTTTACTGAGCTTAAGGAGTTTTTAGAGTCTTTAAAACTTGATAGAGTAGGGGTATTTACTTATTCTCGTGAGGAGGACACCCCTGCATACAGTTTTGAGGGTCAGGTTGACGAAAAAATTAAAATTCAGCGTCAGGAGGCATTAATGCTTATTCAGTCCGATATTTCGGAGAATATTAACCTTAAAAAGATTGGTGAAGCTCTTGACATTTTAGTTGAAGGTTATGATAATATAATTAAGTATTATTACGGACGAAGCTATGCGGATTCTATTGACATAGACGGAAAGGTGTTCTTTTCGTCAAAGGAAAAAATAGAAAGCGGAGATATAGTTAAGGTTAAAATCACCGATGCATCGGAATATGATTTGTTTGGTGAAATAGATTAAAAATTCTTTTAAACTGCTAAAATCTTTAAAAAGATGCTGAAAGTGATAATATTTATTTTGTTTATTAGACACAGGAAGTGAGATGACTGCATTATGAATATTCCAAATAAGCTTACATTGCTTAGAATAATACTTATTCCAATTTTTGTATTCTTTATGCTTTGCAATATTAAAAATAATGTTATTTATGCACTTGCAGTATTTGTTTTGGCATCGCTTACAGACGCTCTTGACGGATATCTTGCAAGAAAATATAAACAGGTTACGACATTTGGAAAGCTTATGGATCCGATTGCGGACAAGATGCTGACTATTTCTGCACTTATTTGCTTTTTGGAGCTTGATGTCAGATTTATAAATTCTGCTGTTCTTATTCTTATAATTTTCAGAGAATTTATAATTACGGGACTAAGACTTATTGCAATTTCGGAAAATAAAGTTATTGCCGCCGGCAGCTGGGGTAAGCTTAAAACTATATTCCAAATTATCACAATCATTGCGGTTATGCTTGATATGATTGTTTCGCTTAAGTTTGGCAGCTTTGATTTAATAATGTGGCTTGTAATTGTAATGGTGGTTATAACTGTATATTCAGGTATAGAATACTTGATTTCTAATATACAATTATTAAAATTCAAATAGAAAAGGGAAGAAAATTTATATATAATTTTTATTGAAAAATTTTATAAGTTATATTACAATATATAACGTTATGTATAGTTAAGCGATAAAAAGGTGGATTTAATATATATTAAATTTGCTGAAGGATATTTTGTGGAATTATCATAGAGATAAATTTGTTGATTATTTCCGCTTATTTATATACAAATTTTTAGGATAGATTAGTTTATGCGGAAAATGTGTAGTTTTGAAAGGGTATGATTGAATGGTAAAGGTTATAGTTGACGCAATGGGAGGTGACTATGCACCGCTTGAGATTGTTAAGGGGTGTGTTGATGCGGCTTGCGATTTTGATATAGAGATTACTCTGGTTGGACAAGAGGATAAGGTTAAAGCTGAGCTTGACAAATATCAGTATGATAAGAATAAGATAAAGATAGTTCATGCCGACGAGGTTATAGGCGGATGTGATGAGCCTACATCGGCAATCCGAAATAAGAAAAATTCTTCTCTTTGCGTAGCACTTTCAATGCTTGCCGAAGAAAAAGGTGATGTATGTGTAAGTGCGGGAAATACTGGAGCCTTGATTACCGGAGCTACTTTGATAGTAAAAAGACTCAAGGGAGTAAGACGAGTTGCACTTGCACCGCTTATGCCGTCGTCAAGCGGAGCTTTTATACTGCTTGATGCAGGGGCAAATGTTGAGTGTACATCTGCGTTTTTAAAGCAGTTTGCGGTGATGGGTTCAATTTATATGGAAAAAGTAATGAATGTTACAAATCCGAGAGTCGGACTTGTAAACATAGGTGAGGAAGAAAATAAGGGAACTGCCCTTGCTGTTGAAACAAATGCCGAGCTTAAAAAGCTTGATTTAAACTATATAGGAAACATTGAAGCGAGAGAAATTCCGCAAGGCGGAGCGGATGTTGTTGTCTGTGACGGCTTTACGGGAAACGTGATACTCAAGTTTATGGAGGGTATGGGCGTTGTGTTTTATAAAATGCTTAAGGATGTCTTTTATAAAAATATTATTTCAAAGCTTGCGGCATTGTTTGTAAAATCGGGAATTAAGAGCCTTAAGAAAACCATGGATTATACAGAGTATGGCGGAGCTCCGATTCTCGGAGCCTCAAAGCCTGTTATTAAGGCTCATGGCAATTCAAATGCGAAAGCATTTTATCATGCTGTAAAGCAGGCTGTAATGCTTGTTGAAAACGGCGTTATCGATGAAATCAAAAAAAATATTGAGAAATTTGAGGTAAAGTAATATGTCAGTGCATTCAAAAATAATAGGTCTTGGAGCATATCTGCCGGAAAAGGTTTTAACAAATGCAGATTTGGAGAAAATGGTTGATACAAGCGACGAGTGGATTACAAAGAGAACAGGTATTAAGGAGCGCAGGATAGCAGATGAAAATACTTTTGCGTCCGATCTTGCTACACAGGCGGCAAAAGAAGCTTTAGAAGATGCCGGAATTTCACCTGATGAGATAGATTTGATTATAGTTTCGGGTGTATCTCCCGATATGTATACACCGTCAACTTCCTGTATAGTTCAGAAGAATATAGGCGCTAAAAATGCGGCGGCTTTTGATATAAATGCGGCGTGTTCGGGATTTATTTTCGGAATTAATACTGCAAATCAGTTCATTGAAAACGGAATTTACGAAACAGCTCTTGTAATAGGTGCGGATACTCTTTCTAAGATTACCGAGTATCAGGACAGAAGAACCTGCGTTTTATTCGGTGATGGTGCCGGAGCGGTTGTTTTAAGAAAGTGTGAGGATGGTTCCGGTATACAGAGCATCGTTTTAGGTTCGGACGGAGCACAGGGAGATGTTCTTACAATTGCCGGAATAAGAGAAGATGCTATAGAAAAAGAAAGACGTCCGTTTGGAAATACACGTACTATATGGATGGACGGTTCTGAAGTATTCAAGTTTGCTGTAAAGACTATGGCGAGTGCTACTGAAGAAGTTTTAGAGAAGATAGGAAAGACTGTTGATGATGCAGCGCTTATTATTCCTCACCAGGCTAACAAAAGAATAATTGACGGAGCTGCAAAAAGACTTAAGTGCAGTGAGGAAAAGATATTTTCAAATGTGCATAAGTATGGAAATATGTCAGCGGCTTGTGTTCCGATTGCACTTTATGAGGCTGTTAAAGAGGGCAGATTAAAGCAAGGAGATTTATTCGTGCTTGTAGGCTTTGGCGGAGGCCTTACATGGGGCAGCTCGGCGATTATATTT
>CAMCUJ010000183.1 GCA_945878965.1 uncultured Clostridia bacterium | reverse complement strand
CCAACCTATCTTATAAAGGCAATATAATCAATACTGACGACATGATTAAGAAGCAGTGCTCTTCATTTTTAGTATTTTTTCTTTCTACTATCTTTTTTTTTATTGGTCATTTATCAAAAATTTTCTGTAGTTTTTGCTCGGTCTTGGTTCTCACTTGCTCATAAGCATTTCCAGAGCACTTATAACACGAGGTCTTGTTGAATCAGGTTCAATTATATCATCAACATAACCACGGCTTGCGGCAACATAAGGATTTGCGAATGTATCCGCATACTCCTGAATCTTCTGCTGTCTTGTTGTAACCGGATCTGAAGACGCTGCAATATCCTTTCTGAATATGATATTTGCCGCACCGTCAGGACCCATAACAGCAATCTCCGCACTTGGCCATGCAAGAACCACATCCGCACCTAAGTGCTTGCTGTTCATTGCAATATAAGCACCGCCGTATGCCTTTCTTACTATTACGTTAATCTTCGGAACAGTAGCCTCGGAGAATGCATAAAGAAGCTTTGCTCCGTGACGGATAATTCCGTTGTGCTCCTGTGTAACACCCGGTAAATATCCCGGTACATCCGTAAATGTTACTATCGGAATATTAAAGCTGTCGCAAAATCTTACGAAACGTGCTGCCTTATCTGATGAATCAACATCAAGTGAACCTGCCATAACCTTTGGCTGATTTGCAATTATACCGACAGTTGAACCGTTCATTCTTGCAAAACCAACTATAACATTCTTTGCGAATGCTTCAAAGATTTCATAGAATGAGCCTGCGTCCACAACCTCATTTATTACTGTCTTCATATCATAAGCCTTACTGGATTCACTCGGAACTATATTTGTAAGTGTTTCTGATAATCTGTTTAAATCATCTGTACATTCATAAGCCGGAGCCATTTCAAGGTTATTTGACGGAAGATATGAAAGAAGATTCTTAACCTTATCAAAGCATTCTTCCTCATTTGCACATCTAACACCTGAAACACCGCTCTTTGACGCATGAGTTTCAGCTCCGCCAAGCTCGTCAAAGCTTACGTCCTCACCTGTAACGGATTTTACAACCTGAGGTCCTGTTATAAACATCTGGCTTGTCTTGTCCACCATAAATACAAAGTCACAGATTGCCGGAGAATAAACTGCTCCGCCTGCACATGGACCAAGTATTATTGAAATCTGAGGAATTACTCCCGATGCTAAAGTATTTCTGTAAAAAATATCACCAAAACCCTTTAGTGCGTCCAGTCCTTCCTGAATTCTTGCACCGCCTGAATCATTAATTCCTACAATTGGTGCACCCATTTTAACAGCCATATCCATAACCTTACAGATTTTAGCCGCATGCATTTCTCCGAGAGAGCCGCCGATAACTGTGAAATCCTGTGCATAGGCATAAACAAGTCTGCCGTCAACAGTACCATAGCCTGTAACTACTCCCTCTCCCGGTGCGTCAACCTCTGACATACCGAATTCGTTGCAACGATGCTTCACAAACGCATCAATTTCTACAAAGCTGCCTTCGTCAAAAAGCATAGCAAGTCTTTCTCTGGCAGTCTTTTTGCCTGAATCATGCTGCTTCTTAATCTTGTCAGCTCCTCCCCCTTGTTCTACAAGGGAACGTTTCTGCTGCAATTCGTCTATCTTACCCATATTGTTTTACCTCCTATTGCAATATAAAACATTTATATAAAATTAATTATATAACTAATTATTTTTAATTTTTATGCACCTTTTGAATGCTCAAAAGGTACCAAAAACCGCTTGGGGAAGCTTTCCCAAGACTCCTCTGCGTTTATTTTCAAAGCCGGCTTGACAGTACCGATAATCTCTGCATTAATTACATATTACGAATTACGCATTGATTTGCCGTTATTATTCCTCTTAGAATTAAAGCTGCGGTTTTTTTGATTGCGGTAGTCTTTACTGCTCTTTTTATTAGTACCTATTTTTTTAAGCATATTAACTTCAGATTCACTGAGCCTTCGCCATTTTCCAACCGGTAAATGTCCAAGCGTAAGTCCTGCCTCTTTAACTCTTTTAAGCTTTTTAACTATACAGCCGAGAGCCTCAAACATTTTTCTTACCTGTCTGTTTCTGCCCTCATGAATTGTAATTTCAAGCTTTGTTCCAAACTGAGTAGCACCTATAACCTCTACCTCTGCCGGTGAGGTTTTATAACCGTCTATAACCACTCCCCGTCTTAACTGAACAATGGTATCCATACTGATATTACCCGTAACCTCAGCCACATAAGTCTTTGAAACATCATTCTTAGGATGCGTGATTTTATACGTAAGGTCACCGTCATTTGTAAGAAGCAGTAACCCTTCGGTATCATAATCAAGTCTTCCGACAGGATAAACACGCTGTGATATATCACTTACCAAATCCATAACCGTAGGTCTGCCTTTTTCGTCAGACACTGTTGTTACAAAGCCTACAGGCTTATTCAGCATTATATATATCAGTTTTGAATCCGGTCTGATAACCTCACCGTCAACAGCCACTACATCGTTTTCCTCATCAATCTGAACTCCCATAAGACGGACAACTTCTCCGTTTACAGTAACTCTGCCCTCGGATATTATTTTCTCAGAGGCACGTCTTGATGCAACTGAGCACATTGCCAAATACTTTTGTAATCTTATCAATGTACCTTTCTCCTGTCTGAATTATTTCATAAGCATAATTAAATTTGTTAAAAAAATAACATTTCAAATTACAGTTTTACTTATCAGAAAAAACCGTAGAATAAAATCATACTCATACGGTTTATATTATATATCATTTTAGATATTTTTTCAAGATTTTTTTTATAATTTTCGGTGTTAAATTTTAATTTTATCAAGCTTCTCCCCAAAATACGTAAGTATACTAAACTTTTTATATTTAATACTTTAATTATCTCTTAAAAATATCAATCCAGGTTTTAAAAATTTTTATAGTAATTGCTTTAAAATCAGAGGTAGTTTTTGTATTGCTCAGAATTATTCTTTTTTCCAAAATTTCAGTTTCGGGATAAGCAAAGCCCACAAAGAATTTCTCCCCGTTAACCTCTGCATATATTTTTCCTACATCTTTATCACAATTAAACGGAGCAGTTAAGTTGGCATACGGCTCATAATGAGTATTTACTGTTTCGCCCTCCTTGATCGGAAAATATAAATCATTTTTAACCACACCATAAACATTATCGTTTTCAGCATTTCCGGCATTAATTATTTCAAGTTTTGAATCTTTCTCTTTAATTTTAAATGCCTTATATTCATTAAAAGCCGAGTCATATAATATTTTATGGTCATTCCAATCATCGGGAGCATTAAGAGTTACACATACAAGCGTTAAATTATCTTTTTCAACCGCAGTTACAAGGCAGCGTCCCGTTGCCTTTGTAAAGCCTGTTTTAACGCCTATGCAGCCTTCATATAAGCTTAAAAACTTATTATGATTTTTAAGCTGTCGGTCATAATTTTTACCCTGCCACGGAATTTTTTTAGACTTAGTTGAAACTATTTCTTTAAACTTAGGATTGTCAAGAGCATAAGCGGTTATGATTGCGAGGTCATAGGCGGTAGTATAATGAGTATCGGCGCTTAAGCCGTGCGGATTATCAAAATGAGTATTTTTCGCACCTATCTCCCGAGCCTTTTCGTTCATAAGATATGCAAACTTTTCGACCGAGCCCGAAATATGTTCTGCTATAGCAGTTGCGGCATCATTGCCCGAAACAAGCATAAGACCGTACATTAAATTTTCAAGAGTTATTTCTTCCCCTGCGGTTAAATACATTGACGAACCTTCAACTCCTGCCGCAC
>CAMCUJ010000182.1 GCA_945878965.1 uncultured Clostridia bacterium | reverse complement strand
TGCTTGCGAGAACGGGAAAGAATGATATTGCAATTCTTGATATTACGCTTGAAACGCAAGGTGCTGCGGAGCTTGACAACACGATTAAGAGTCTTAAGAAGATTAAAGGTGTACTATCTGTGGTTCGCCGCCGTCAATAGGCGACGACGGTCGCTTTCACACGGCAACGCTGTTGCCGTAATGAAGTATTACCATATATGAAATATCAATGAATTTATGTAGTATGGGCGAACTTTGTTCGCCCGTATGTGTGTTTTCGATAATATTCACATTGATAAACAGCAAGGGGAGGCTTACAATTAAAATGATTAGATTTCATAGACTGATTTTAGGAGATTTAGGCACTAATTGCTACGTTATAGCCGATAAAAATACAAACGAAGCAGTTATGTTTGACGCACCGGATAATTCGGATATAATATTACAGTTTTTAAAGGAGAATAATTATACACTTAAGAAAATTCTTTTAACTCACGGACATTATGACCACATATTGGCGCTTAGTGATTTAAAAGAAGAAACAGGAGCCGAAATTTATATTCACGAGCTTGAGAAGGACTTCTTAGATGATTATACTTTGAATTTGTCTGCAAAGATGAATGCTGTATATAAAAAAGTCAGTGCCGATAATTTTATTAAGGATAACGATATAATTAAGCTTAATGACATAGAAATAAAGGTAATCCATACCCCGGGGCATACAAGAGGCGGAGTGTGTTACCTTGTAGGAGAGCGTCTTATAAGCGGCGATACATTGTTTTATCATTCGATAGGCAGAACAGATACGCCGACAGGCGACCTTAAGACCGAGATTGATTCAATAAAGACAAGACTTATGCCGCTTGATGATGAGATTAAGGTTTATCCGGGTCACGGAATGGAAACAACTATAGGAAACGAAAGAAAGGAAAATCCATATTTAAGATGATAAATAACAGTCCATGGGGAATTCTAACCGGAATACGTCCGGTTAAAATCGCAGCAAAGCTGATAAATGAGGGTAAAACTGACGAAGAAACAGTTAAATATTTTATGGATACTTATAATGCCTCGGAAAAAAAGGCACGTCTTGCATTAAGAATTGCAAAAACCGAAAAGCCTTTTGCCGATAATCTTTATGAAAACGGAGTAAGCCTTTATATAGGTATTCCGTTTTGTCCGTCAAGGTGCCTTTATTGTTCGTTTGTTACAAACGGCGCCGGAAAAAATTCAAAGCTGATGGAGCCTTATATAAAGTGCCTTAAAAAAGAAATCAAATATGTATCCGAAATTCTCAAATCGAACCAAAATGTGATTGAAACCGTTTATATAGGCGGCGGCACTCCCACAACCCTTTCGGCAAGCCTTCTTAATGAGCTTCTTGAAGGTCTTTATACGGAATTTGATTTAAGCCGTATAAAGGAGTTTACCGTTGAGGCGGGAAGACCCGATACTATTGATGAGGAAAAGCTGAATGTAATCCGCAGCTTCGGTATAGACAGAATAAGCATAAACCCTCAGAGTATGAACGATGAAATTCTTAAAATTGCAGGCAGACCCCATACCGCTCAGGATATAAGAGAAGCCGTTAAGCTTGCGAGAAAGTGTGGGTTTAAGTTTATAAATATGGATGTAATAGCCGGACTTCCGGGCGAAACTCTTGAAATGTTCAAAAATACAATTTCAGAGGTTGAAAAGCTTTCCCCTGAAAATACTACCGTTCACACTATGAGTATAAAGCGTTCGTCAAGACTTAATGAAAACCTCGAAAAATATACTCTTACAGATGATGAAACCACGGGAAATATGGTTGAATTTGCAGCGGAATATATGGATAAATGCGGAAAGCATCCGTATTATTTATACAGACAGAAAAATATGCTCGGAAACCTTGAGAATGTCGGCTATGCGAAAGATGGTTTTGACAGCTTATATAATATCTATATAATGGAAGAAATACAGACCATAATTTCGCTTGGCAGCGGAGGAGTTACAAAAACCGTTGACAAGGAAACAGATAGGATAGAGCGTATATTTAATGTTAAGGAGCCGAAGGATTATATTGAACGTCTTGATGAAATGTTAAAGCGCAAGGATGTTTTGAGAGGATTAAAGCTTTAAGTTATGAAAATTTGTGTAAGAGAATATACTGAAAATGATATAGAAAGAATGATTGAGATATGGAACGAGGTAGTAAATGAGGGGAACGCATTTCCGCAGGATACACCTCTTGACAAGAAAAGCGGAAAGACATTCTTCAATGAACAGTCATTCTGTGGAGTTGCGGAAGCTGCGGATGACAACACAATTTTGGGATTATATATTCTACATCCTAATAATGTGGGAAGATGCGGTCATATCTCTAATGCAAGCTATGCTGTAGCGGCTGATTCACGAGGAAAGGGAATAGGCAGGCTTTTGGTTAAGCATTGCATAGCTGTCGCAAAGCGGTTAGGCTTCGGAGTGCTTCAGTTTAATGCGGTTGTGAAAACGAATTACTCTGCTCTTAAGCTGTATAAGGACTTAGGATTTACGCCCCTTGGTGAAATTCCGATGGGATTTCGTATGAAAAACGGAGATTATGAGGCTATAATTCCTCACTATATATTATTGTGAAATACATAAATGACTTTGATAACGGAAAGGAAACGGTTATATGAGATTTAAACATTTTGTATCGGGACTTGCGGCGGCTGTAATACTTGCTTCATTTGGAGGCAGTGTATTTGCCGACTCGGATATGGATAGGTATCAGGAAATGTACAGGCTCAGAAGCGAGGGAAGCTATTTAGAGTGTGTAACACTTGCCGACTCTTTGATTTCAGAAAATCCCTATGATATGAGTGCCTATACAAATAAGGCACTTGCGGCATACCAATACGGAGATTTCACTACCTCCTATGAAACGCTTGAAAAACAGCTTTCACTAAATCCGTATAATCAGATTGCACTCTATAACAAAGCATGTCTTGCCTCGGTTATAACTGATTATAATACGGTTACTGAGTCAATAAAATTACTTCTTGATATGGATATTTCGGCAAAGAAGCTTATTATGCAGGATTCGGATTTTGTAAACTGTCATGAAAATGAATATATGGTTAATATGCTGTTTAATCCAAGTATAAGAGTGTGCGGAACGGTTCTTGACCCGTCTGCTCCGCCTATTGAGCAGAACGAACGTCTGCTTGTTCCTATTCGTCCGGTTATTGAGGCTATGGGTGCGGTTGTTGAATGGAATCCGGACGATAACAGCTTTGCTGTAATTATGGACGGAAAAAATCTCATTATGCAGATTGGAAGTAATACCGCAAAGCTTAACGGTGAGGTTATGGAGGTTGAGCTTGCCCCTGTTCTTAGGAATGAACGTACGTATGTACCTGTTCGTTTTGTGGCTGAAAATATGGGCTTTGATGTAGAATGGGACGAAAATCTCGCTCTTGCGGATATTTATACAAAGCTTCCGAGCGGAAATCTTTCTGTTTCCGAGTTCAGAGAAAATAATAATTCAAAAATTGATATTTCAGCGGTATCCGGTCTTTATATTGAACCGTATATGCTTGAAAATTATAAAGGAATTATTATGCTTGTTATGAACGATAAAGCCGTGCTTGATGAGTTTAACAATCTCAGTGCTTCGGATAAGTCAGAGTATCTTAAGACTATGGCACTTGAAAATACAGAGCTTATTTCGGATAATTGTAAAAATGTTAATGTAAAGCTTGTGTTTGAAAATAAAACATTCTATTCTATGGATTACAGCTATGAAAGCGGAGAATGCGGAAAGCTGAGATATTTTAAGAATGGTCTGCTTACAAATGTTGTAAAGCAATTAAAAGCAGAGAATAATTATATGGATTATTATATTTGGAAGAGCTTGAATACTGAAAATTCA
>CAMCUJ010000181.1 GCA_945878965.1 uncultured Clostridia bacterium | reverse complement strand
AGTTCTAATATGAGGCCTGCTTTTAATTCTTCATAGCACTTTTTTTCTTCCTCAGATAAATGAACCTCATATTGTGAAGTAATCAGTTCTGGCATCTGCAGGTGGTCGGTAGATTTCATAGAAATCGTAATATCCGATATTTTTCTGTAAATGGCATCTTCAGCAGAAGGCATTGGTTTGTAAGAGTAGATGATTTCACCATTGCGCTTGTCTGGTATATGATACTGTGGCAATCTGCCAGCAAAAAATATCTCAAACTGTGAGTGAATTTGTCCCCGGTCATTGCATTTGCGTGTACGCTATTTTCACCTGTCGGGTACGGCGGCCTTGCGTATGATGTTACACAATTGATATGTGCTTCTTTCATAAGACGCATATCTTCATTCCATAATCCGTATAATTAATCCATTGTTCAGGATTATAATTGCCACTGTAACATAGCTTTTTCATTTTAAAGATATTTCTTTCCGTATTTATACTTTAGAATATAAATTATGTGTACTGTTCATCGGAAGCGAAACAGTTAATTTACCTCCGATAAATTCTACTCTGATTTCTCCTCTGATACTGTTATATACGCACTCAAAGCTGTCTATAAAATCCGCACAAGGTTTTATACTTACGGATTTAAAGCTGTCATTACTCTTTATTCCCGCAACCTCCGTAAAGAACCATTCCATAATATGTCCCATCATATCGTGATTGCGACTTCTTGCGTCATCACGCCAAAATTCAGGCAATGTTGTTTCACCCGTTTTAACAAAACGCAAATATGACGGGTGGGTGTCTTTTAAAATCATATTGTAAATTATATCGTTTTTGCCTGTCGCCGAGAGTGCACGGAGAATATAAACAAGTCCGATTTCACCGCATTCAAGGTGCTTGCCCTCACATAGTTCAATCAAAGTATTTTGTACATCAGATATATATTCATCAGGTACAAGACCAAAACACAAGGGTATTGCCTGATTTGCCTGTGTGAGTTTTCCGCTTTGATAGTCTTTGTAATATGTGCCGTTTTCTGTTACAAGCAAAAATGTGTTATACATCTTTTTTACACTGTCCGCTTGTTTAATAAATTCTTTTTCATCGCCTTTTCCGAGAATATTTGAAATTTCCGACATTGTCATAAGGTCATGATAATAAAAAGCGGTTTCAATATTCTCGCGGCCTCGTCCTTTGTTCTGCTCAATGCCCCAATCGCCAAGCCCCGCACAAATAAAGCATTCATCACCGTTTTTGCCGTATAGTCTGTTATAATCGTTATACTGCTCTGTCAGATACTCAATATACCTTTTCGCACTGTCGTAGTTATCCTCTAAAACTTTTTTGTTTCTGTAAAAACGGTACTGCTCATACGCTGCAAGAATAATTGAACTGCCCCACGGGATAATATCCCAAAAGCTACCCTCGTGCCAATCAGTAATGAATTTTGCATATCTTGGTGCGATTGACGGTATCAGACCGCTTTTATATTTGTGAGGAAACGCACCGTTGTCAATATCAAATTCATTTTCAGTATATTGAGCATCCCTCATATCCATAGCAATTTTAGACCACAGCATATCCACATCTTTATTATACATAACCGAGCGTGCCATCAAATGATTAGGCTCAAGCCAGCCGAGCTTTTCAATGGTAGGGCAATCGGTATGCAAATGATTTATATTGCTTTCAATCGATTTTAAGATTATGTTATAAATCTTATTCAGGTGTTCGTCCGAGCATTTGAAATATCCGCAGTCCTCCGCTGATGAAGTGGTAAAATATGATTTAAACTCAATTATCTGTCCATACTCCGCACCCTCAATTTTATACCACCTTGCACCGTTGACAGAAAATTTCTGCTCAAATATATCCTCATTTCCACTTAATGTGAGTACTGAATATGTATCTACCGTCTGCTCAATATCACCGTTTGCGGATAGCTTTTCTGCAGGTATAAGCTTTATTTTCTGACCGCGTTTTCCTTTGATTTTCAGATAAAACTGTGAGGACATATTTTGTCCAAAGTCAAAACACATTCTTTCCTTATCAACTCTTTTAGGATTATAGCAATATTTATGAATTACGGGCGGATAATCACGCGGAATGATTTTTCCATTTGGAGGTTTTACGGATTTTGCAGCAGTCCATTCGTACTCTATTGTATTATCAATATCCTCGCTCCCGTAAATATCGGCAAGAGTAGTTTTGCTTCGGCTTACCTCCCACGAATTATCAGTTACTATATATTTATTTCCGATTTTTAGCTGTGCCATTACTGCAAGACATTCATCAAACGGCTTATATCCCTTATCCATTGTATAAAAATAGCGTTTGCCGTTATCGTCATCGCCTATATACCAGCCGTTTCCGGCTTCAACCGTTATTTCATTTTCGCCATCAACCATAAAATCTGCCACATCATAGGTTGAGTAATGAATATGCTTGTTAAAATCCGTCTGACTGCCCTCGTACGCATACGGACTTATTTTATTTCCATTTATTTTAACCTCAAATTGTCCCGGAACGCATACGGATAAAACCGCATTTTCAGTATTTTCAACATTAAAACTCCGCCTTGCAATAAACGGCTTCGCTGTTCCGTTACCAATCCAATCACCGCACCAATTATGAACGCCTGTTACAAAATACGCTTTCTCGGATTGCTCACAAAACCCGTTCTCGTCCCACACTGATACAATAAAGCTGTATTTGGTCTGTCCCTCTAAATCAAGGTGCAGGCTGATATTGTTCTGCTCGTCTGATATCACTTTATCAGTGGAATATATCAGACTGTCATTATAGAATATATCAATTTTATATGCAGTCTGAAAATGATTTCCTACGCCGTATTTCCACATAAAAGTAACATCATTTTCAATGCCTGTCTGTGTATAATAATTTTGAACTTTAGGATTTAATGGTTTCATAGGCTTACTCCTTATATGGGTATAACTGCCAACCTTTCATCAGGATTGGCAGTTTAAAGAGAGAGGTTATTTACAATGTTTAAACAGTAGCTTCCTTTTCATTTTTACTCCTCATCTGCACTGACATCTACATTTATTAATTGCAGATTGTCAATATTCTTGACCTTCATTCCGTATTTGCCGTGTGCCCGTACATTTTCCAGATATACATTCTTAAACGGCATTTCAGGAAGTCCGCACAAATAAATTGCATTTCCTGCCACTGTATCAACTGTAATGTCCTTAAGGTAAATACCGTCAACAATAGGTGTGCTATCGTCTATTTCAGCGAAGGTGTCGGCATCAAATTCCTCATCACCATAAAATCCGTCTGCATAGATTGCACCTCTGAACCATTGTGTGTCGATGAATTCCGTGCTTCGATTTAAAAGAGAACAGTTTTCATAATGTATATTTTTGATATATGCACCACGTCCCCGGATTGCCTTTATGCTCGCGATGCTGTGAGTGTTTTCAAATTTGCAATTACGGACAAATACATCTTTAACACCTCCCGACATTTCACTGCCAATTGCAACACCAAAACCGCTTTTAAATTCGCAGTTTTCAATTATAACATTCTCGGAAGGAATTCCAACTCTGCGTCCCTCCTCATTTCTGCCTGATTTTACTGCAATGCAATCATCCTGGCTTGCAATCAGCGAATTAACTATTTTTACATTCTTACAAGCGTCAATGTCAATTCCGTCGCAGTTAAAAATGTTGTATTTGTTTCCGTCCTCATCGAATTTTGTATGTACTTCAATGTTATCAATCAGAACATTTTGACAATAAATCAAATGTAAGCACCAGGCAGGTGATTGACGGATTGTAACATTTTTTATAGTTACATTTTCAGTATTGCGTATACATACTGCCCGTCCACGCTTGCCTTTTTTTTCGCTCATTTCTACATTAAATAA
>CAMCUJ010000180.1 GCA_945878965.1 uncultured Clostridia bacterium | reverse complement strand
AAATCAGACATAAAAGATAGAGAATGGACGGAAAATAAATTGGATAATACTAAAAATACAGAAAAGAAAGCTGTAAAGACCATAGGTTTTATGGCGGTAATAATTTTTGTTGCCAAAGTAATGGGACTTCTTCGTGAAACTATGATTGCCGGAGTTTACGGCAGAGGCTATGAATCCGACCTCATAAACACGGCAACGCAGATTCCGCTGCTGTTCTTTGATATGACGCTTGGAATTGCGATACTTTCGACCTTTGTTCCGATATTCAATAAGTACCTTGAAAAAGAGGGCAGAGAACGTGCAGAGGAATTCGCAAACAACTTTATGAATACGGTTATAACCGTTTCAACGCTTGCGGCGATTGTAGGAATTATTCTTGCAAGGCCGATTGTCAGCATTATGGTTCCGGGCTTTGATGAAAACAAGGTTTTGGAAACAGCAAGACTTTTAAGGCTGTTGTTTCCGGCTATAATATTTACGGCGGCGGCGTATACGTCGGTCGGAATTCTTCAATCGTTCGGTGAATTTAATATTCCGTCCCTTATAAGCTTTGTATCAAACCTTATAATGATTTTATATCTTACGATTTTCGGCGATAAGTTCGGACTTACGGGAGTTATACTTTCAATGCTTGTTGCGTGGGCGGCTCAGCTTTTTGTACAGCTTCCGTCGCTTAAAAAGAAAGGCTTTAAATACAGACTGACATTTAATTTCTGTGATAAGGGAATAAAGGAAGCGGCACTTCTCGCACTTCCTGTACTTATAAGCTCGTGGATTCAGCCGATTTGTGCGGTTATAAATATGGCGTTTGGTTCTTCACTTGGTGACGGTGCGGTATCAGGACTTAACTGGGCGAATAAAATATATATTATAATGGTTGGTGTTTTTGCTTATGCTATAACCAACTTCATATTCCCAAAGCTTTCAAGAATGAATGCCGGTGACAATGAAAAGGGCTTTGCGGAAACAACTCAAACCTCAATCGGTTTTGCGGTATATATTATTACTTATATTGCGGCTATGTTTATAGCTCTTTCGGTGCCGATTATAAAGGTTGTGTTTGAGCACGGTGAGTTTACTGCGGATGATACTGTTCTTACGGCATCGGCTCTTTTATACTATTCGCTTGGAATGGTAGCGTATGCAATTTGCGAGGTGCTTAATAAAAGCTTTTATGCAATTCAGGACGGAAAAACTCCAATGTACAGCTCAATTGTAGGAATTGCGGTGAATTTTATTGCGGCATATCTCCTTGTCGGAGTTTTGAAGATGGGTGTCGGAGGACTCGCTCTTTCGGGTGCAATAAGCTCGGTAGCTATTGCACTTGTGCTTCTTGTAATGATTAATAAACGCAGAGGCAGAGTGATTACCTTGGAATTTGTAATAAATATGCTTAAGACCTTTGCGTGCGGAGTGCTTGCAAGTCTTACGGCATGGTTTATATATAAGCTTACAGCAAATATGTTCGGAAGCGGTATTATAATTACCTTTGTAAAGCTATGCATTGCAGCACTTCCGGCTCTTATAGTTTATATTCTTGCGGGATTTGTGCTTAATGTTAAGGAGTTTAAACAGATTTGCGGATTTTTTAAGCGTTAAAATTTAAACGTTAAACGCAAATGCAGATGTACTTAAAAATATTAAAGAGGTGCGGTTATGGGTTATTTTCAGACCTTATGGATGTTCATTTGGACAAATATAATAAAAAACAGTGTAATTTATAAGCTTCTTCGGGGCTTGTATGATAAGCTTTCGGCATTCTGGCATGAAAGCATTATAACAAATTTATTCAGAAAGCGTTATTTTCACGGCGACATACAAAAATACAGCTTCTTTGCAAAGCTGTTTAACTGTGTTCAGAATGCTCTTGTTTTTATAAACAAGAAATGCGGTAAGTTTATTATTTCGCAGAAGGAGCATAGCTTTGTTATAAGAATCTGTAATTATATTCTTCATAACACCATAGCACTTAATTTAAGGTTTCTCGGAATATTCCTTGTGTGCTTCTCGGCGGCAGGAATTGCGGTTTCGGCTGTATTTAGCGGCAAGAATATAGTTCTTTTGGCTGTAATTATGGTAATCGGAGCGGTAATTTCGTTCTTTGACGTGAATTTTGTGGATTTCTTCTCGGGCTCATGGCTTGTAAAGTTCATTGAGGCAAGCGTTGGAACCGAATTCAAATTCGATTATTATTATAAGGTAAGGTGCAAGAACACAGCCCGTTTAATTACAGGCGGAATTTTAGGTGCGGTTCTTGGTGTAATTGGCGGATTTACATCACCGTTTCTCGGAATATTAATGTTTATGGGAATAATATTCTTTTTCCTTACTGTTTACAGAGTGGAATTCGGAGTGTTTATGGTTGCGTTTTTAGCTCCGATTGTTCCTACAATGGTGCTTGCCGGACTTTGTGTGCTTTGCTTTTTCTCATTTGTAATTAAAGCTCTTACAACTAAAAAGCTTACGCTTAAGTTTGACGGGATGGGCTTTTTGATTGCGGCAATGATAGTTATGTATCTTATCTCGGCGTTTAATTCCTACGCAAGAGCAAAGAGTATTCAGATTTTTATGATATATGCAGTCTTTATGGCATTCTACTTTGTTTTAATAAATACTGTAAAGACAAGAAAACAGCTTATGAATATATTAAGAGTGTTTGTAATTTCGGGATTTTTGGTTTGTATATACGGAATAATGCAGTATGTGTTCGGATGGAATACAAATCAGGCGTGGATGGATGAGGAGATGTTCGAGGATATAAAGATGCGAATTTATTCAACGCTTGAAAATCCGAATGTTCTCGGCGAATATATACTGCTTATTCTTCCGATTAGCGTGGCGTTTGCATTTACTTCAAAGAAGATATGGACAAAGCTTGTTTATACAGTGCTTTCAGTGGTGGCATTCATCGCTCTTATACTGACCTTTTCAAGAGGATGCTGGATTGGAATGTTTGTTTCGACGGCGGTGTTTATAACCTTTGTCTGCGGAAAGGTATGGGGTCTTGCACTTATTGCACTTCCGATAATTCCGGCAATTCTTCCGGAGAGCATTATAAACAGATTTATGAGTATAGGCGATATGAAGGACTCGTCAACCTCGTACAGAGTTTATATATGGCTCGGAACTCTCGCTATGATTAAGGACTTCTGGACTGTCGGAATAGGTATGGGAACAGAGGCATTTACCGAGGTTTATCCATTCTATTCATACAGCTCGATTGTTGCACCGCATTCACATAATATGTTTCTTCAGATTTTGGTGGAATCGGGAGTTTTGGGAATAGGTATATTTGCTTTAATTATGTTTATATTCTTTAAAAATATGGTGACAGGATATCAGATATATAAAAAGGGTAATGAAATTTCAACAATGATAGTTGCAATATCTGCGGCGTGCCTTGGATTTTTGGTTCAGGGAATGTTTGATAATTGTTTTTATAACTATAGAGTATTTATGATTTTCTGGATGTTTACAGCGTTTGGAATGAGCTGCGTATATGCGGCGAGAAATGAAAAAAGCAGTGAAGGAGTTGAGGTAATTGATTAAGGTTGTTCAAGTTACATCAGATTCAAATATAGGCGGAGCGGGAAAATGCATACTCACCTTTTTAAAGAATTTTGACAGGGAGCAGTTTGATGTTTCGGTAATACTTCCGAAAGACAGTTTACTTAAACCGTTTATGAGAGAGCTTGATATTAAAACATACGAAGCGGAGCATATAGCGGAGCAGTCACTTAGCTTAAAGGGCATAAATGAGATGACGAGAATTCTTAAATGTATAAAGCCGGATATAGTTCATACCCATGCAAGTATGTCGGCGAGAATTGCCGCTCAGATGTGCAAGGTGAAAACAGTTTACACAAGACACAGTGTATTTGAACCTTCAAAGACTATATC
>CAMCUJ010000179.1 GCA_945878965.1 uncultured Clostridia bacterium | reverse complement strand
TGTTTTACTATGGCACGCGTAGAGGGACTCGAACCCCCGACGAACAGATTCGAAGTCTGCCACTCTATCCAACTGAGCTATACGCGCTTATCTGTTCATTTAATTCTATATTATGCAGAGACAAAGTCGTCTCCGCATAATATATTTTAACTTTTTAAATAACCGATTAATGATTTGCCAAAGCATCTTCAAGCCAGAATTCTCCAAGATCAAATGCCTTGTAAAGTGAATCTCTCTCTCCTTGCTTCATCAGCTTTGAATTTTCGGAATCATTTGTTCTAAGTTCAACAATAACAGTTTTTGCAATATCTAAATCCTGAAACTTTTCTGTTTCCTTTACCTTAAACACCAATATATATTTATCTTCCGGTGATCCGTAATAAATCTCATTTCCACACCTTGAAAGAGCTTTGCCCTTATACATTAAAATATCTTTTTCAAGAGCCATACATATCACTCCTTTTTAATCCATATTTGACTTACACTTATCTGAATTTACAGCCTATATCAAGTGCGTATAAAAATACCCACCGTCGTTAATCAAGAATCTCTTTTAGACGTCCCGCCACAAAGTCGGAATAAATTCTGTATCCATTCTCGCTTAAGTGTACACCATCCTCACGAAGAAGCTCCTGAGGGTTTATATTGTTGCCTGTAATATATCCCCCAACATCAATTAAATCAACATTAAGCTCCTTTGCTAAATCCCTTATACACTGATTATAAGGAAGCAAGTTCTCTGTATACGTCTTTCCGTTTCCCTGATTTTTAAATCTGCTTCCCTCTAACGGCTCTACAATGTGATTCGTTAAAAATATACACTTGCTGCCCTTTTCGCATATGAGCTTGTGAAATTCTCTTAAATTACGCTCAAATTCATTAAGACTTATTCTGGCAACAGACGTCCATGCCCTTCTGTTGCAGTCATTAACACCAAATTCTATCAAAACTGTTGCCGGAAGCTCGTTTAATACATCTGTTTCAAATCGGTCAAGTGCATTTGCTGTAGTATTGCCGTTGTGACCCATATTTATGCAAATATATTCTCCGTTTTTCCACTCATTAAGTCTTGATTCCAAACACTCATTAAGTCTTCCGCATTCTCCGTCATGTCCGTTAGTTATCGAATCTCCGAAACAAACTATCTTCTTGCTCATATAGAATATGCTCCCATCCCTGATTTATCTGTAAATATTCTGTTCTCTGCCGGGACCTACGCCTATTGCAGAAATCTTAACATCACAAAGCTCCTCAATTCTTAAAACGTACTTCTGTACAGCCTCAGGAAGCTTATCAAATTCCTTTATACCGCTGATATCCTCATCCCAGCCGTCCATTTCCTCATAAATCGGCTCGCACATTGCAAGCTCCTCAAGTGTCGGCGGAAAATCATATGTTATTTCACCATTCTTCTTATATGCAACGCAAATCTTTAATTTTCCTATTCCGGCAAGAGTATCAACCTTGTTTAAAACAACAGAAGTAAGTCCGCTTGTTCTTACCGCATACTTAAGAATAACCGCATCAAACCAACCGCAGCGTCTCGGTCTGCCGGTGTTTGTTCCGTACTCGTGTCCCTTGTCACGAATTGCCTGACCTATCTCATCATCAAGCTCTGTCGGGAACGGTCCGTTTCCGACTCTTGTAGTATAACCCTTTGCTATACCAATGCACTCATCTATCATTGTAGGTCCTATTCCGCTTCCTATACATACACCGCCCGATACAGGATGTGATGATGTAACATACGGATACGTTCCAAGGTCTATGTCAAGCAGTGTAGCCTGTGCTCCCTCAAACAATACCTCAGCACCTTCCTTAATCTTGTTGTAAAGTATAGGTGTTGTATCTGTAACATATGGCTTTAATCTCTTAGCATACTCGGAATATTCAGCTATAATCTTATCCGCATCCATTGGGGTTCCGCCGTAAACAAGCTCTATCATCTTGTTCTTTATAACAAGATTCTCTCTTACCTTTTCAGCAAACTTATCCGGATTTATAAGGTCACACATACGTATTCCGCTTCTTTCAGCCTTATCCATATATGTAGGACCTATTCCCTTTTTAGTGGTTCCGATATCACCCTTGCCTCTTGCCTTTTCGGAAAGACCGTCAAGCTCTATGTGATACGGCATTATTACATGGGCTCTTGCATCTATAATAAGATTTTTTGTACTTATACCCTTTTCTTCCATTCCATCTATTTCACTAAGCAAAACCTTAGGATCGATTACCACACCATTACCTATAATACAAATAGTCTTTGGGTTAAGTATTCCAGACGGCATAAGCTGAAGCTTATATGTAACTCCGTTTGCCTCTATTGTATGACCTGCATTGTTTCCGCCCTGTGTTCTTACAACAACATCAGCCTTTCCTGCAAGTATGTCAATGGTTTTACCCTTTCCTTCGTCACCCCACTGGGTTCCTATAACTACCTTTGTAGGCATCTTTTTTCAACCTCCGAATTATCGCAAACCGTTTCACAAAACGGTTGAACTCATTATTTTACACCAACTCTTATTAGTTTACCACAACTTAATTTAAATTGCAAGTATTTATCTAAAATCTGTATAAATATTTTAATTAAAATCTTAATTTAAATGATTAAGTATAAAAATTTAATTTCTCTGTAACATTTCTGTAACAAAACTTATTTTTTTTATTGACAAACACAGTGTTTTGTGATATAATACAAGTGCGAAAGTTTTTTTGAACGAATATCTTGCAAGATTGACAGTTACTAATAAATTTTGCGATTTATTTATTCAAAATAATGCAGAAGTCGGTAAATTCTTTGCCGCTTAGTGCTGATTTTCAGCTTTGAGTTATTGCGAAGTATTTCGCATTTTTATATTGATAATTTATATTAATATTCGTTATATATTTTCACTTAGGGCTGTTATATTCAGCAATAGTCAGGTTTTATTTATTCCTGAATATTTATTAAAGCCGAAAGGCGAATGAAAAAAATTCACGGTTAAAGGAGGATAGGGAAGGAAACAGGTTACAAAAGAAAAAAATTGGAGGTTTTTTAGGTGCAGAATTTCAAGAAAATAGCTGCGATACTATTGATGACAGCAGCAATTTTATCTTTAACAATAATAACGGCTTCAGCAAACGGAGCCCCGACATACGGAGTAGTAACGGCATCGGCTCTTAATATAAGAGCAGCTGCAACAACGGATTCACAGATTATAGGACAGATACCAAACGGCGGATATGTAAAAGTAAACTGGGTAGAGCCCGGCTGGCTTAACATTACATATAACGGCTGGCAGACAGGATATGTATGCTCAGACTATGTAGCGGTATACTACGATGAGATGCCGTCAAGAGGCGAAGCTTCAAGCAAGGGACAAGCAGTAGTTGAGCTTGCAAAGAGATATCTCGGAACGCCTTATGTTTACGGCGGTTCATCACCAAGCGGTTTTGACTGCAGCGGTTTTACATCATACATATACGCTCAGATGGGTGTAAAAATCAACAGAGTAGCCGCAGACCAGATGACAAACGGCGTATGGGTTGACAAATCACAGCTTCAGCCGGGAGATATCGTAGGCTTCTACAACGGCAGCGGAACATATGTCGGTCATGTCGGAATATATGTTGGTAATGGAATGATGATTCATTCACCACATACAGGTGCAGTAGTTCGTTACGAAACAATAGCTACCGGTACATATGCAAATCGTTATGCTGCAGGCCGCAGAATATTTTAATTAAGATTCTTCTGCTATTAAAAATATATTTCAAAAAAGTCTTGAGATAATAACTCAAGACTTTTTTGTTTGCTAATACATATCAATTTTCCGACAACCAGCGGAACGAACCCGTATCACATTCATCTATTCCGGCGAGTATGATTCCAATTAATGCAGTACAACATCTAAAAATATAAAATCTTTAGTAGATATTGTGGCAGCGGATAGGGTCAAG
>CAMCUJ010000178.1 GCA_945878965.1 uncultured Clostridia bacterium | reverse complement strand
ATAAGAATACTTTACAAGCTTCTGTACTCTTACTCATCAACTTCTCCGCTTTCAGTATCAGTTACAGTAGTGTTTATAACCTTAATTCCATATACTTGTATTGTAGAATCAGCATATACTGTAAGCTTATCTGCACCTCCCGTGTAAGTATAATCATAACGCTTTTCTTTAGTGTCTATTAATAACTTTGTAACTACATTTGAACCTTCGCAAAGAACGAGATTTCTCTCACCACTTCCACCCGGAGTTGCATAAAACTGAATTTCACAAGTTCCGCTGCCATTTAATCCTGTAGGAATTACAACAGCATTTTTGTTAACATTACCACCGTTAAATCTTGCTCGCTTTGTAAAAGACTCATCACCAACTGTTTTTGAAGCGGAATTTATCTCAAGCGTAGCCTTTGCTTCAAAACCGTTATCAAAAGTCTTAGCAGCTAATTTACCGATTTCTTCATTTTCAAAGTTAAGGAAGTTCTCAGTTTTATTTATTTCATATCTTCCCTTTACTGCTGTAACCATAACATTATCCATGTAATATGAACCCTTAGCTGTTGATAACGGTTCAAAGTAAACTGCTTTTATGACATTAGTCTTTTTCGCAGTGTTAATTTGTGTTCTGAATGCTCCGCTTCCGCTGAGTGGTGCATTATTAAGGCTGCCGACAACATTTCCGTTTTTGTCTTTTACACTTATGATACATCCTACCTCAAATTTGGTTGTTTCATCAAGAACAGTTGCAATCTCTGCATTGTACCAGTTACCTATTTCCCAAGCACCAATCTCTGTACCTGTTTCTGATGTTTCGTTGTAATTTACATAAATCTTTCCGTTATCCTTAAATGTAATCTTATATGCTTCATCAGACTTTCCCGTCTGGAAATATACATTAAGTGCAGGTTTATCTCCTGTTAAAAGAACATCGGCGTTAAGCTTTGGAAGATACTTATCTTCCATTATATATTCATGGAATACGTATCTGTTTCCTGTATAATTCTCGTCAGGTGCAAGAAGCATCTTTCCTGTAGTATTTCCCGATGCAATTTCACTTGTATATTTATGTCTTAAAACGTTCTTCTCCTGCATCTGCCATACCCAGTCAAGTCCGTTATCAAAATCCCATACATATGATGCACCGTCACTTGAAATTTTCTCAATTCCAACCCAGCCTGCATCCGCCGGATCTTCTTCATATCCGTTCTTATAAGCCACTCCGTATCCCATATAATAAGTATCGCCAAGTCCTACAGCATCAACGCTTGCAACAAGAGTTTTTGTTGTATATACGGTTGAACCGTTTTCTGTCTGATAAATATTAATTTTATCTCCGACCTTTTCAACAATAAAATATAGATTTGCCGATGAACCTACAGCATCGGTTACATCCTTTACAACAGTCATTTCAGCACCTTTGGAAGTACGAGCCATAAGCTGATATTTAGGCTTTCCGTCTTCCTGAATATTTCCGCCAAAGTAATATGTTATTCCGTCAGCATCTAAATCAGGCTTAATTACTATACCAAACTGATTGCTTGACTGCATACGGCTTCTGTAATATATTCTGCTGTCACCTGTGAATGACTGATACATATATCCGAATTTATCAGATGTTCCGCCTATCAAACCTGCCGATGAGCTTAACTTGTACGTGTAATCATCAGTTGCAAAAACATATGATTTTTCTTCATTTGCACCTTTTCCTATATCGATTAGATTCCAAGGAGTAATATCCTGTGATACAACTACATTCTTTGTGTCTGTAAATGCTCCAAGGTTTACGTCAATACAAACTGCCTTAAGTGTACCTTTTACAACGGTATCAAATGAAACCGGAACTGTTAATGTCGTTTCGGAAGTTATAGCTTCATCTGCCTTATAGCTTGCAATAACTGTATCATCAAGATAAATATATATCTCCGATACTCCTGCCTTTGGGTCAGGTGTAACCTTAACCTCTATATCCTCAGAAAATCCTAAACGCTGATTTTCTTCAATATTTGTAACAGAAACCTTAGGAGAGGTCTTCATATCCGCAGTAATTACCTTTAAAATATTAAGTATTCCTACTCCGCCGCTTGCCTCAGCCGTAAGCTTTGCACTTGCATTTGTAAGCTGTGCCGTGCCAACCTCTTCCCACTCTGCAAGATTCTTTCCGAGATACATCTTAAGTTCATTTCCGACTCTCGAAATTTTAAACAGCTTATAAATGCTGTAATCTATACCTGCTATATCTGTAGAATTACTCTTAATCTTAAGTTCATAATTATCATATCCGTAAGAAATACTGTTATCACCGACAGATAGCTTTAATTCAGAATTTGCTTTGCAAATACCAAGCTCCTCAAGCTCTGCTACAAAATCAAAATCACCGCTTACAGTCTGTGAAAGCACTGAATCAGTACCAAGTATATAATTCCCGTCAACAAGTGAAGCATTTTTTCCGCTCCAGTTTTCAAATGAAACACTTTCTGTCTTGTTATAGCAGTTCACAAGTACGGTATTTGAAACATTGCTATTTCCGCTGTTGTCCTTTGCAATTGCAGTTATATAACGTGTTCCGGACTTAATATCCTTTGTTTTAAGAACTGCACTGTCACCGCTCTTTTCGGCTTTTCCAAGAAGAGTACCGTCGCAGTAGAATTCAATCGTAGCAACATTTGCTCCAAGACCTGTTGCATTCAGCAATGCCGAAGCCGTGTATACAGCCTTATCAAGAGGCTGTATATTATTAACACTATCCCATGCAAAAACTTTTACTGTTTCATTTTCTGCACAACCGTCAAAATAATAATCTCCGGCTGAATTAAACTCCTTAATTTCCTGTCTTACACTCGCTCCATTTTCATCATATACCGCAAGAATTAATGTGCCTTTTTCATAAGGAACAGATATCTTAATTTTACCGTTTTCCTCATTTGTGACACCGATATTTGTATCATTAACATAATCTGCACCAAACTCTACCTCGGCATTTGCACTTAAGGTTATATCAAGACCCTCTGCCTGATTTGACTTTGTAATTTCGTTCTCAACGTAAATCTCAAGCCATGTATAACCCTCAGGACCAATCATTGTGGAATCAAGCGGATTATTCTTGTTTAAGCCGTGACTGTCTTCCCAAGTATCCGGAATTCCGTCCTTATCTGTGTCAAAGTCTGTCGCTCTCGTTTCTTCGGCAAGTGCCGGATAACCTCTGCCGTCATAACCTAACGCCCCCTCGGGAATACAATCTGTAGGGTCATCTACAAGTCCAACGCTGCCCTTACTTCCTGTCGGCGCAGTTCTGTTTCTTACATTATCAATTATTCTTTCATCAACAGCATCACGCTTTGGAAGTGTTGCTCCGGCATTTGTAAGTACCTTTTCGTATACATCATCTGTATTATCAAGTACAATCGGATAATCTCTTTCGTATGTCTGATACTGCTCATTTGGTGTTTCTATTTTTATATTTGTTTTGTCTGTATTAGAATAGAAATTCTTATCAACATACACACCTATATGCAAATCATCCTGCCAGTTATTCTCGTTTACCTTAAGAGCGTCCGCATAATCACTGTCATTTGAATCTACATCAATCTTATTTCCTACAGCGTATACACTTCCAAGCATATTGGTCTGATACTTTTGACCAACAGAAAGCTCGAAAATTCTTGCACGTTTTCCCGCCGGAGTTGCCGGACCCGGACGATATACATTGTTTTGAATATAGGTCTTAGCACCGTTTTCGGTTCCGTAGCCTGCCTTATCACCCCAGTTATAGAATACGTTATTCTTCATATCAACAAGAGTATCGGCATCTGTATAACCGGCTGTCATTGCAGTAGTTTCGGATGTACCAACCTTTGGATTACGGCTTTTATGAGTTGTAATAAGGTTATGATGGACAGATAAGTTTACACCGCCCCAAATTCCGCCGTAGCTGTGCTCACCCTTATCATGAACAGACTGAT
>CAMCUJ010000177.1 GCA_945878965.1 uncultured Clostridia bacterium | reverse complement strand
TTATATTTAATTTTTAAAATGTTTAATTAATATCTACATCATTATAATATATTAATTAAGTATAGCATAATTATACTTAAAAATCAATCTACTTTACTTGAATTTTTTCATTTTATATCAAATTTATTATAAATTATTTCGATTAATTAAATTTGATTATCTTTTTTTAGTTTTTTTTGTTAGATTTAATTGACTAAGAACAATAAACATAGTATAATGAATATGAAGCATACATTTTTATAAATATTATATATCCGCTTCAATTTATACTTAAAACAATATCGAAATCTGATATTTAAATAATAACAGGAGGTAGAAGATGTCTTATTCGACAGATATTCAAAATATTAAGCATGCGGTTTTGAAAGAAGTTGCAAATTTCGCCTTTGACGGAACGCTTAATGAAAAAAAAGATGATATACCATACATAGTAATTCCGGGCATAAAGCCAAATTTCAGATGCTGTGTATTTAAAGAACGTGAGGTAATAAGGCAAAGAGTAAGACTTGCAATGGGTGAATTGCCTACAGGATCAAACTCTAATATTGAACATAAAAGCAAAAATATAGTTCACGTTATAGCAGAG
This sequence comes from uncultured Clostridia bacterium, assembly GCA_945878965.1. Taxonomy (GTDB): domain Bacteria; phylum Bacillota; class Clostridia; order Monoglobales; family Monoglobaceae; genus CAMCUJ01. Next base: position 3,371 of record CAMCUJ010000177.1, on the reverse strand, counting down.
GGCTGTGAGGGCTGTCCTTTAAGCCGTTTCCACGTAACTCCAAACTGCCAGAAATGTATAGCAAAGAAATGTGTTAAGGCTTGTTCATTCGGTGCAATTTCAATAACCGCACAGGGAGCATTCATTGACCAAGATAAATGCCGTGAATGTGGACGCTGTGCAAAGGTTTGTCCTTATAATGCGATTTCCGACCTTGTTCGTCCTTGCAAGGCAGCCTGTCCGGTTAATGCTATCAGCTATGACGAAAATAAGATTGCAAAAATCGAAGAAGAAAAATGTATCAACTGCGGAGCTTGTGTAAGAAACTGTCCGTTCGGTGCAATCTCTGACGTATCATTTATGGTTGAGGTTATAGAATCAATTAAAAATTCTCAGAAATATGAAGAATTTTCACAAAATCAAAAAACTGACGCACAAAAAACATTTGCAATATTTGCACCTGCAATTGAGGGTCAGTTCGGAAACAATGTAACCGTTACAATGCTTAAATCAGCTCTAAGAAAGCTTGGCTTTACAGATGCTTTTGAGGTTTCACTCGGTGCTGATGCAACTGCTTACTATGAAGCTCAGGAGCTTATCGAGCATAAAGAGGAAGGCAAGAAAATGACAACCTCATGCTGTCCGGCATTTAAGGAAATGATAAGAATTCATTTCCCTGAGATTTATAATTTGGTATCCACAACACGTTCACCAATGGCAGCACTTTCAGCTTATCTTAAGCAGGAATACGAAAACTGCAAGGTAGTGTTTATCGGTCCGTGTATTGCTAAAAAGAATGAAATTAAAAACTTCGGAATTGAAAATAATGCTGACCTTGTTTTAACTTGCGAAGAGCTTTACAGTATGTTTGATTCTCAGGGAATAGACTTTGATAAAATGGATTCAGATATAGATGACGGAACACTTTACGGAAAGGAATTTGCAATTTCCGGCGGTGTTGCGGCAGCCGTTATAAAGGTTCTTGAAGAACAGGGTTATTCCGAAAAGGTTTCTGCTCAAAAATGCAACGGCGGAAGTGATTGTAAAAAAGCACTTGCTATGCTTAAGGCAGGCAAATTCCCTGATGATATATTGGAGGGTATGGCATGCGAGATGGGCTGTATCGGAGGTCCGGGAATCATAGAAGATCCGCTTGTTACAAAGCGTAACCGTGCTGTACTTTTAAGCGGAGCAACAAAGCATAACATTACAAAGAACATTAAAGAAACCTATGATTTCAGTAAGATTGAAATGTATACGCACAATGAATAATTTTAAAATTTAATGCGTTTTATATTCATATTTACGGGAGGATAAAAGTACCTCCCGTATATTTTTATTGTGAATATTTATATTAAAAATCAGGAGGAGAATTATGAAGGGTACAAATTTTATAAAAAAATTAACGGCAGCCGCTATATCTGCAACAGTTTTAACTTCAGTTATACCAAGCGTATATGCATACAAATTTCCGAATTCGTTCTGGAGTGTAAATGATGCTTATGAAGCGGCAGTTTCAAGCGGCGATACAAACGGAATAATCAGCAACGGCCTTAATGCTGTTTCCATACTTGAGAATGAGGAAAAATGCAGTGAAGTTATTTCAGCGCTTACACCTCGTTATGACGAGATTGCAAAAGCCTACGCAAGCTACGGAATGTATGATGCAAGTGCGGATATGTACGAAAAATATATTCCTTATGCCGAAATGCTTAACTGGAGTGACGGCGTAAAAATTGCGAAGGCTAAGATTGCACAGTACCGCTCGGATATTAAGCTGTTTACAGACGATGGAGCAGACACGTACTTTGGTGCAAAGAACGAACCTCAAAACGGTGTTCTGTTCGGAGTTTGTGCCGATGGCGAGATACGAGATAGTATAGGAAACGAATCTATGATACTTTTATATCAGGAAATTAATCAAAGCGTGAGCGAATTAAGCAAGACCATATTCAAAAAGGCAGCTGACGAGGGCATTGCCATTGAGGTTGCGCTTAACTGTCCGAATGAGAGCTATGACATTGACAACATAGCAAGCTACACAAGCTGTCTTGACGAGCTTTCAGCTTTGTTTGCGGAAAATCCGTCTGCCGTTGTTTATTTAAGATTCGGAGCGGAATTTGATGTATGGACCGCTAAAGCAGACCCGGGCAACTATATATACGCATATCAAACCGTTTCATCATTCTTCAAATCAAAAAATTCAAATGTTGCAATGGTGTGGTCGCCTAATCAGGTTTCAAGCTGGGATATAAATATTGATGATTATTATCCGGGTGATGAATATGTTGACTGGGTAGGAATGTCGCTTTATTCACAGAGATATTTTCTGGGAAACAATGCTCCGTCAGATGACTTTTCGGAGGTTGTATTCAAAACAGGAGTTAACGCAGACCCTGTTATTGCGGTTCGTGATATTGCGGAAAAGTACGGCAGCCGTAAGCCTATAATGCTTTCGGAATCGGGAAGCTCACATTATTACTATAACCTTGGTGAGGATACCTCCACCTGGGCACTTCAAAATCTTAAAGAGGTATATAATTATCTTCCGATGGTTTATCCTCAGATTAAGCTTATAGCCTACTTTGACAAATATGTTAACGGTGAGATACATAATTTCAGCCTTTCGGCAAACCAATCACTTAAGGATGAATACATAAGACTTACCAAGGGTGCAAGATTTATTCAGAATAAACAGAGCGGAAAAACAGAATTCAGATACAGAGAGCTTACGGATAATTCGTATTTAAGCAGCTACGCCGGACTTTATACCTATGCGCATATTTACGGTCAGACTATAAGACAGGTTGATTACTACATAGACGGAAATCTTGTTTCATCATCATATGAGATGCCGTTTAATGAATATATAGACCTTAAGGACTACGCAAACGGCACTCATACAGTTAAAGCCGTAGCTTACGGTGACGGCGGAGGCGTATATGAAAAGAGCATAGCTGTTAATGTGGGGCCTGTTGAAAATCCGGATATAAAGGTTGTTGTAAACGGAAGCAATGTTGAGTTTACACAGCCGCCGTTTATTTACAATAACAGAACAATGGTACCTATGCGCGCGATATTTGAAAGCTTGGGAGCAGAGGTTTCATGGGACAATTCAAGCAGAACCGCTATTGGAGTTAAGGACGGAAAGACGGTTTCGATAAGCATAGGCAGTGCTGTTTTATACGTGAACGGAGCTGCCACAGAGCTTGACACTCCGGCAATTCTTGCAGGCGGAAGCACACTTGTTCCGGCACGTGCTATTGCAGAAGCTTTTGATTGTAACGTTGAATGGTCAGACGCTGAAAGCACGGTCATAATTACAAATTAATAAGGAATTAATATGTTTTTAGGGGTGACCTTGTTTGGTTACCCCTAAAATTGCCAATATG
>CAMCUJ010000176.1 GCA_945878965.1 uncultured Clostridia bacterium | reverse complement strand
CTCTGTAAGAATAGAATTTATCACTGCGGCATTTTGTACATTCATCCGAATACGAAATATTTTCGCTTAAAATACCGCAATCCTCAAGCATCGAAATATTAACGCCGAGTAAATCAACGGTTGCCTTATTGGAAGCCTTATCAACCGTTACATAACATTCATTAAAATTTTTTGAAACGTCGATATCAACCTCAAAACAGCAGCTTCTTATATGCGGACCTATTGCAGCATAAATATCCTTAGGATTACATTTGAATTCTGTTTTCATAATTTCAACCGCATGGGCGGCAATTTTCTTAACGGTACCTCTCCAGCCGGAATGAATTGCGGCAGCCACTTTCTTTTCCGCATCATACATAAGTATAGGAGTACAATCCGCAGAAAATACTACAAGCGGAACATTGACGTAGCTTGTTATAAGACCGTCGGTATCCTCAATATCACTCTCAACGGTTATACCCTTTCCGCAGTCGGCTTCGGTTACAATGCGAATGTTATCGGTGTGAGTCTGTTTTGCAAGTACCATTCTGTCAAAGCTGAAGCCTAAATCTTTGGCAGTTAATTTATAGTTTGAAACTACAGAGCTGTGATCATCCTTTACTCTGAATCCAAAATTAAGACCCTCAATATGACCTCTGCTCATTCCGCCGAGTCGTGTGGTAAAGCAATGCTTAACTCCGCCAAGCTTATTAAAATCATCGCTCTGAATATAAACTCTGTCATCAATCTTAATTTCTGAAAATCTCATAGTTTAACCTCTTTTGAAAATTATGAATTATTCGGGTATTCTCGAAAATCTAAGCCGTTCCACCGAATTAACCGTTCCTGTCTTATGGTCAATATCAAATACGATACCGTTAAACCAAACAACTCCCTCTGCCTTTTCAAAACGATATCTTCGTCTTGTGTAATACATCTCTGTTATAATCTCTTTTTTAACACCTAAAACCGAATCCATAACTCCTGTCATTCCCACATCGCTTATATAGCCTGTTCCGCTTGGAAGTATCTGTTCATCGGCTGTCTGAATATGCGTGTGCGTTCCGAATATCGCATTGACCTTTCCGTCAAAGAAATTACCAAACGCAAGCTTTTCACTGCTTGTTTCAGCGTGAAAGTCTATAACCGTGATATCCGCCTTATCCTTAATTCTCTCAAGCTCCTTTTCAACCGTCCGAAACGGGCAGTCAATCGGTTCCATATTAACTCTGCCCATAGCGTTTATAACCGCAATACGGGTATAGCCCAAATCCTCAATTACAGTCCCGACTCCGATAGTTTCGGGCGGATAGTTTATAGGTCTTATTACTCTCCTGTTGTCATCAAGAACATTATAGACAGCCTTGTTTGAAAATGTGTGATTTCCAAGAGTTATAACATCCACTCCGCTGTCTATAAGTGAGTTTGCAATCTCCGGAGTTATTCCGTTTGTAGTAGCTGTATTCTCACCGTTTGCTATGCAGAAATCTATATTATACCTTGACCTTATTCTTCCTAAGTTATTATATATATATTCTCTGCCGCACGATGCAACTATATCACCTATTGCTAAAATCCTCATACATTCATCTCTTTCCGTTTCAATATATTTTAATTTAAATACAACTTGCGTATAATCTCACAGTGTATCTTTAATCTTCAAATACAAATCATAAACCTCACGATTTTTAATTCCAAGCTCACCCGCAACTCTCTTTGTAAGCTCCTTGCCGTGCATTCCTTCATCAAAGTATTTCCTAAGCAATTCCTCCGGTGACGGCAACTCCTCTCTTAATATTTCGTCACGTTCCTTTTCGTCCATTCCCTCAATCATAACCACAAATTCGCCCTTTGGCGGATTAGCCGTATAATACTCAATTGCACCGCTTACGGTAGTTCTGAAAAATTCTTCAAACTTTTTTGTAAGCTCTCTTGCAATAACAATATTTCTTTCGCCAAGTACCGCCATAATATCCTTAAGAGTTGCTAACAGCTTATGCGGTGCTTCGTAAAATATAACAGTTCCCGTATACATTCTGACATTTTCAAGCTGAGCCACTCTCTCCTTTTGCGAAACCGACAAAAATCCCTCAAAGGTAAATCTTCGGGTTTTAAGACCGGAGGCGACAAGCGCGGTTGTAAAGGCAGAGGCTCCCGGAAGCGGAACTACCTCAATACCGTTTTCAATGCACATTTTAACCAAGACCTCGCCCGGATCGGATATCGCAGGCATTCCGGCATCGGAAATTAAGGCTATATCGTTTCCGTATTTAAGCTTTTCAATCAGTTTTTCGCCCTTTTCATATTTATTATGCTCATGGTAGCTTGTAAGCCTTGTTTCAATCCCAAAATGAGCCGTAAGCTTTTTACTGTGTCTTGTGTCCTCAGCCGCAATTAAATCAACGCTTTTAAGCGTTTCAAGAGTTCTGAGCGTAATATCTCCGAGATTGCCTATAGGCGTTGCACAAAGATATAATTTACCGTACATTAAAAACCACCTCCCAATTCAATGCGACAACGTTCGTTTTAACTTTACGGAGTATCGTCCTCAAATTCTATACTCCAAATCAGCTAACACCGGTAAATGTAATGATATATATTTACTGTATATCACCTGTTATTTAACCTTATCATAAATTCTCTTTTTCATATCAATTAAATCAAAATCAATACCCGTATAAATTCTGTCGGCAATAAGCGCCTGATAAATAAGCATACCGAGTCCGTTTACCGTTTTAAAACCTCTAAGTCTTGCATTTTTCAAAAAGCTTGTTTCCTCCGGATTATATATAAGGTCTGAAACAAGAGCGTTCTTCTTCAAACAGTCAAAAAACGAAAAATCCGTGTAATCAGCTTCAACGCCGTGCATTCCGAGCGGAGTTGCATTTATTATTATATCGGCATTTTTTGCCTTTTCGCATATAACCTCTGTTTTTAATTCGCCAAAGCTAATTTCCTTTCCGCTTATCTCCTTAACGTGACGGCAAATAGCCTCCGCCTTGTCAAGGCTTCGGTTTAAAACCGTAACACTCTTTGAATCCTCAAAAACGGCTTTAAGTGAAAGTGTATTTACTACTCCTCCCGCTCCCAAAATAAGAATATTTCTGCCTTTAAATTCGGTTCCTGCCTCTTTAAGTGACATTACATAACCGTTTGCGTCGGTGTTATAGCCGTAAAGCTTTCCGTCAGCGTACTTTACAGTGTTTACGGAATTATAGCGTTTTGCCTCCTCGTCTATATCATCGAGAAATTCCATTATATCTATCTTATGCGGCATTGTAATATTAAAACCGTCAATGCTTTCATTCTTAACCTTTTTTATAAATTCCGAAAGCTCTCCGCTCTTTACCTCAACCGCCTCATAATTATATTCAAGCTTAAGCTCTTTCATAACCGATGTATGAATTACCGGTGATTTACTATGTGAAATAGGATAGCCTATTACCGCAAGCTTTATCATAATTTCCGCCCCCAAAATTCTTAATATTCAGTTATTAACAAATAATAAAATCGGACTATCACTTTGTAACTTCATCCTTAAGGAATTCAAGGGCAAGGGTATAGCCTCTGAAACCAAGACCGCAAATCTGACCTATACAAGCCGGAGCGGTTACAGATTTGTGTCTGAATTCATCACGCTTATGGATATTGCTTATATGAACCTCAACAGCTTTCATATTAACAGTCTTAAGTGCGTCATAAATTGCATAGCTGTAATGAGTATAAGCACCCGGATTAATAACTATACCATCATATTTATCAAGAGCATAATGGATATAATCTATCAGCTCTCCCTCACTGTTGCTCTGAAGAACAGTTACCTCAAAGCCGTTTTTCTCTCCGAACTCCTCTATATACTTTTCAAGGTCGGAATATGTGCTCTCGCCGTAAATTCCCGGCTCACGTATTCCAAGCATATTTATATTAGGCCCGTTTATAACTAAAAATTTCATATATAATTTCTCCTTAATACTAATTTCT
>CAMCUJ010000175.1 GCA_945878965.1 uncultured Clostridia bacterium | reverse complement strand
TTTATTTATTTATCAAGCTCTATTTGTTGTATACCCCAACATTTATTATAGAGCCCTTTTTTTGTAATTAAAACTATAATACAAGCGTATAAATTTAATTAAGAATCAGAAATTATGAATTCACATTAAAGATTTATGGGAGGATAATAAAAAGCTATGTTTTTCGTATTCAAAAAATATGATATATTTTTTGCGGTGGCGATTTGTATATGTCTAATGCTTACCGCAGTTGTATCAGTTATTGACAGAGGGGAGAATATACCCGTATTTTCGGTTCCTGCATCAAATAAAGTAATTGTAATTGATGCAGGTCATGGCGGAGTTGATGCCGGAGCCTCCGCAAATAATACTGTAGAAAAGGAGCTTAATCTTAAAATTGCACTCAAGCTTAAGGAATATATCGAGCAAAGCGGCGGAATTGCTGTACTTACCCGTGATGAGGATGTGTCAACTCAGGATACGGACAGCGGCAAGGGTATTTCTGCTAAACAATCGGATTTAAAAAACCGAAAGGATTTAGTGGATGAGTCAAAGGCTGATATGTTTGTGAGTATACATATGAATAAGTTTGAACAGGAAAAGTATAAGGGAGCACAGGTATTCTATTCAAATAATTCCGAGGAGAGTAAGAAGCTCGGCGAAATAATTCAAAGCTCTATGCGTGAAATACTGGACAGTGAAAATAACCGTGAGGCAAAGAACTCAAACGGGAAAATCTATGTGATAAAGAATGCAAATGTTCCGTCGGTTCTTATAGAATGTGGATTTTTATCAAATACGGAGGAGGCAAAGAAGCTTTCCGATGACGAATATCAGCAAAAGGTTGCGTGGTCGATTTATATGGGAATAACCAAGTATTGGCTGAATATCGATGAGAACGGCAAGTAATCAATGTTTTCTTAATTCAATAAATTTTAAGATTATTATTGCGGGTACTTGAAAAAAACTATTTATTGTGCTAAAATAATTGTATTGCAAATGCAAAATTATATTTTACGGAGGATTAAATATAAGAATGGACGTTTTTATGGAATTACTGGTAAAGAAGAAGAGAACGGTAAAGGATATTATTTTAGTATTTGTATCTGTATTTTTGGGTGTTACACTTGTAGGAGTTATAGGCTTTTTCGGAATGTTTCTTCCGTATATGGGTGCAATAATTGCATTGATTATTGCGGCGATTATATATGGAATATATATATTTGCAACTTCAATTAATCTTGAATATGAATATATATTTACAAACGGATATGTTGATATTGATAAGATAATTAACGTAAGAAAGAGAAAAAGAATGGCATCTTTTGATATACGAGAGATTGAGCTGTTTTCAACTGTTAAAAATCCGGAATTTGAAAAATACTTAAATTCAAAAGAGGTTAAAAAGCTGTATGCCTGCAGAGATAAAAAGGAATTAGATACTCATTTTGTTATATTTATGATGAATTCTGCAAAGACCATGCTTTTGTTTAATCCGAATGAAAAAATGATAAATGAATTTGAAAGAATAAATCCGCAGAAGGTAAAGCTTAATGTCTAAGGTAGGAACGGATATAGTGGAAATTGCCCGAATAGAAAAGGCAGTAAAAAAACGCAGTGAAAGATTTATCAATTCAATATTTACAGAGCGTGAGATTGAGTACTTAAATAAAAAGAAGATGAAAGCGGAGAGCATTGCCGGAGGATTTGCCGCAAAGGAGGCATTTTCAAAATATCTCGGAACGGGAATAAGCGGTTTTTCTTTTAAGGATATAGAGGTTCTTCATAAAGAAAACGGAAAGCCGTATATTGTATTTAAGGGAACGGAAAGTCGTGCAGATTTAAGTATTTCGCATACCGATGCTTTAGCTATAGCGGTAGTTGTAGGAGATAATCGGGATGCTGAAGAAGTACGGCAAGTGTTTGATAATAAGAATGGTTACAGTATGTCAGGAAAGGAGATAGGCTTAGATATGTCTGTAAATTTACCTATGCAAAGATTTGTAAGTATAAAGAAAACGGAAGATGAGCTTGAAAAGCTGCGCGGGTATCTTGAGGAAATGCGTTCGCTTATTCCGTCAAGGAGTGACAAGGCTCATAAGGGTGACTGCGGCAAGGTGTTTATAGTTGCCGGTTCAAAGGGAATGACAGGAGCGGCGGCACTTTCTGCAAGTGCGGCACTCAGAACAGGGAGCGGTCTTGTAACTGTCGGTGTACCGAGAAGTGAGCAGCCGGTTCTTGCATGTAAGCTTACGGAGGCTATGACTTATCCTCTTGCCTGTGATGATTACAGCGGAACTTTGACCTCGGAGTCAATCGAGGATATTTTAAGGTTTGCTAACGAATGTGATATAATTGTAATGGGAATGGGACTCAGAAGAAACGATAATATAAGAAAAATTGTTGAAAGTGTTATATATAATTCTCCTGTTCCGATTGTTCTTGATGCTGACGGACTTAATGTAATAGAGGGAAATACAGATATTCTGCTTGAAGCAAAGTCGGATATAATAATTACGCCTCATACCTTTGAGATGAGCAGGCTTACGGGACTCGAGTGTGAATATATAAATCGGAACCGTGAAAGCACGGCAAGTGAGTTTGCAAAGAAATACAAGGTTACTGTGGTTTTAAAGGGCAGCGGAACGGTTATTGCTTCAAAGAACGGCGAAGTATTTGTGAACATTACCGGAAATGCCGGAATGGCAAGCGGCGGAACGGGTGATGTTTTATCGGGAATTATAGGTTCGCTTGTGGGTCAGGGACTTCCGCCTTTTAATGCGGCGAGGCTTGGAGTATTTATTCACGGCTTTGCAGGTGATTTTGCGGCAGGCGATAAAGGAATTTTAGGTATGATTGCAAGTGATGTGGTTGATAATATTCCGTATGCGATTAAGTATATTTCGGAATAAAGAACAAAATATTCTTTGACAAAGAAAGCTTAATAAAATTTTAAATTATGAATTAAATCCGGAGATGATTTTTTGAGAAGATGTATAATGATATTTACGGTCATTATACTAACGATAACACTTAGCGGATGTACAACGGATAAGCTCAATCATGATATATACAGCAGAATATATCAAAGATACTCTGATATAAAGTCATATACTGCGGTTATTGATGTTACGGTGTATTCAAACGTTAAAGAGGGGAAATACACGCTTAAGCAGTATTACAAGGCACCGGGAAGCTATCGGGTTGATGTTTTAAGGCCTGAGAATATGACGGGCAGCGGCTGTATGTTTTATGAGGATGGCTTGTATTTATATTCAAACGGAAACGGCGAAAAGCTTGACGGATATATTCCAAGCGACAAGAATTATATGTTTTTGGTAGATTTTTTCGAGAACTATTATAAGGGTGAGGAAACTGCGGCGGCGGTTACGAAGGATATTTCGGGGGAACAGACTGTGCTTACGTCTATGGCGGCAGGTGAGAATGAATATAGATTTTGCCAGAAGCTATGGATAGATAATAAAACCTGTTTGCCGGCAAAGCTTGAGACCTTTGACATAAACAATAAGCCTGTAATTTCTGTTGTTTTTACTGAATTTGAGCTTAACCCTAAAATAAATGATGACGTTTTTAAGAGATAGTGGCGGCGACAGCGGCGGTGGAGTAAGCGAAGCGGGACAGGGTCAAGGGACAGAACGTCCCTTGCAGGGTTTGGGACAGAGTCCCAAGGTTTTGTCTGCGGAGCAGACCTGTTACGGAGTAACAATTTTTCTTTTGGTTCTTTTCTTTGCGTCCTAACGCAAAAAGAAAAGAACGGCGACAGCGGCGGTGGTCGCATTGGACATCATATTCTGTCGGGCGATATGTAATCCACCCCTACCTATAAAGAAACGTAAAACTTTAACTGTTGCAAGATAGCAGTACTTTTAATAACCAAAAATATATACTCATTAATGGATAATGATGACTTGTGTTAGAATAAATTGATTAGAAATCAGGAAAAGGTGCATAGATAATGAGAGCATTAACAAGAGCATGGGC
>CAMCUJ010000174.1 GCA_945878965.1 uncultured Clostridia bacterium | reverse complement strand
TACCTTTTAAAATTAATATGCGACTCTATTCTATCGTATAATCCGCAATAAAATCATATATATCCGAAAATACCGACATACGGATGCTTTCAGTAAGAATTTCATGCCTTGCATCCTTATAAAGCTTGTAATTAACATCCTTAACTCCGGCATCGCACAGCCTTGAATAAACCTCACGCACGCCATAACCGAATCCGCCCACGGCATCAAGCTCACCCGAAATTAAAAGTATCTTCAAATTTTTATCTATAAGACCGTACCAGTCGTCGGTTGAAATACGGCTGACAAGCGAAAGAAGAATGTAAAATGCACGATTTGAAAATAAAAAATTACAGTACGGGTCATCCTTTTGCTTGTTTCTCTCCGAAACATTGCTGTTAAGCATAGTATAAACCGCCTCGTTAAATTCCGCCTTATTTTCACCCTGCTTAAGCAAAAGCTTGTCAAGAATTACACTTTTACTTCCGCTGCCGTTAATACTCATATCAAGCTCAAGAAACTTCATAATTCTCTCCGCAAGCGGTTGAGTTCCGCTTGTTCCGCAAAGTATTACAGAGCTTATATCACTTGTTGTATACCATGCCATATACATTCTGACAATAAACGAACCCATACTGTGACCAAGCAGATGATACGGAAGATTTTTATCATAACGATTTTTCATAATATCATAAAGCTTTCTTATGTCCTGAACAAAATGAAAAACCGTATCATTTTCATCAAGCTTTCCGAGATTTTCAAGACCTGCGGTTTCTCCGTGACCTAAATGGTCTTCGCCGCAAACCACAAACCCTTTAAGAGTCATATAATTTGCAAATTCCTCGTACTTCTTCATATATTCGCACATTCCATGTGCTATCTGAATTATTCCGACTGTTTCTATCCCCTCATCGGGCTCAAATATGGTTGCCGCAATATTATTTTTAAGATTTGAGCTTTTGTAACAGAATTTTTCAATTTTCATAATCCTTCACATTCAACACATATCAGAACATATTTACCGCAGCGTCAAACTGATTATCTATTACCTCCTGGCACTCATTCATATATTCACGCAATTTATACTGAGTTGTAAAATCTATAACTCCGTAAGGATATAAATCAAATGCCTGCTGAAAATCAGTTATAATCATTTCAAGGTCAGTATCAAATACATCGTTAATTTCGCCGTCAAATATGCCCATTCGTTTAAATACATTCTTTATAAACTTAATATCCTCACCGGTGTCACCCACAGAATATATTCTTCCGCCCTTAAGCTCTCCAAACTCATTGAAATCAATAGGAATATACTCGTTTTCCACAACAACGTCCGGTGTAAAGCCTACCTTATTAACATTATCCCCGTTTGGTGTAAGATAATATGCCTCGGTATATTTAATAGCACCGCCGCCGGTAAATCCTCTTGTCGTCTGAACAGTACCTTTTCCGAATGTATTTGTTCCTATAACAGTTCCGCTCTCGTTCTGAGAAATCGCCGCAGCCAATGCCTCAGCACCACTCGCACTGTTTTCATTAACCAATACCGCAAGATTTACATCATACGGCTCTGTTGTGGTTTTCTCCTCACTATTGAAAAGCGGTATCTTATAATCTGTCTTTAAAACAATTGAGCCCTTCGGAACAAAAAATCCGGCAATCTTTACTACATCCGTAAGAACTCCGCCCGGATTATCTCTAAGGTCTAAAATAACATTCTTTACACCCTCGGCTTCACCGTTTTTAAGCGCCTGCTCTACTTCAGACGCAGTATTCTCGGTAAACTGCGTAAGTTCTATGTAGAGAATTTTCTTTCCGTCAATATCAAGTATTTCATGGAACGCTTTCTGCTCCTCTACCTTTGCTCTTACTATATTGAAGGTTAAAGTCTGCTCGCCTCTTTTAATTCCTATCCTGACAGTTGTTCCAATCTCGCCCTTTACAGCGTCCATAACCGCGTTAAAATTGTTCTCGTCAGCCTGCATATCATCGACGGAAATCAAAATATCACCTATCTTTATTCCCGCCTTCTCAGCCTGACCGCCCTCAAAAACATTCATAATTTTTATTCCGTCTTCAGTCTTTTGTGCAACTACACCTATTCCGCCAAAGCTTGGGTCTATAACATTGATAAACTCTTGAAATTCTTCCTCAGTGAAATATTCGGAATATTCATCAATGGATTCAAGCATACCCGAAAGAGCCAAATCAAGAAGCTCCGGATTTTCCTCCAAAATTTTAAACAATGCGCCCTCGGCAAGAGTCTGATGATTTACCTCATCATATCTTGCGTTATCATTCAAATAACGCTGAAGCTTTTTGAATATAACAATTTCTTCCGTGTTTTCATTAACTGCCGCAAACACCGCAGATGTTCCCGAAACCGTAAGAATTACCGCTGCAAGCATAAATGCAAGCACTTTTTTGAATCTTCTCATTTTTCATCTTCTCCTTTATGTTTATTTTCAATCTTCTATTTTACTCCGCAAATCATAGAAACAACCTTATATCCTCTGCCGTTTTTCGCAATTAAAACCCGAACCTTGGCATCGGCATATTCGGAGTTTACCGTTTCACCGCTTATTTTACCTCTGCCGACTGCCGAAATTCCGCCCATAAATACAGGAATTTCAGAATATTCTATCAGATATCTTATATCCGTTTGTAAGTCAATATCAGGAATTTCGGAATACTCTAAGTTCTTTAAAACAACCGTTTGGCTGCTTGGATCTACAAAATATACAGTCCCTTTGCACTCAAAAACCGTATTAAATACCAAATCCTCATCAACCGCAAATACGGCTCCTATATTAATCGTAAGTATCAGAATAACAGCAACAGCCATTATTTTTATAATTTTTCTCATAAGTCTTCTCCTAAAGCTTAAACAAATTACATATGCTCGGGAGCTGTAATCTTAAGCATTTTAAGAACAGATGAAATTACAATTCTTACGCTGTCAATAAGCTTAAGTCTTGCCGCCATAAGCTCCTCGTCATCGCACTTAACTCTGCACGAGTTATAGAATGAATGAAACAGTGTTGCAAGGTCTATAACATAACGTGTAATCTTAGCCGGCTCAAGTGCAATTGCCGCTGCCTTTATTTCCTCCGGAAGCTCGCATATCTTCTTAAGCAGGTCAAGCTCCGCCTCCTCTGTAAGTCTTTTCGGATTTATATCAGCGTACTTCTTAACCTCAATTCCCTCTTCCTTTAAATTCTTAATAATACTGCAAATTCTTGCGTGAGCATATTGAACATAGTACACAGGATTGTTGCTGCTCTGCTCCATTGCAAGGTTTAAATCAAAGTCCAAGTGACTTCCGGCAGTTCTCATATTAAAGAAAAATCTTGCAACATCTATGCTTGTTTCCTCAAGCAAATCCGATAATGTAATAGCCTTTCCCGTTCGCTTTGACATTCTTACAATCTCGCCGTCCTGCATAAGCCTTACAAGCTGCATTATAACAACCTCAAGACGGTCTTTATCAATTCCGACAGCCTCCATAGCACTCTTCATTCTTGCAACGTGTCCGTGATGGTCTGCACCCCAGATATCAATAGCCAAATCATAGCCTCTTGTTTCAAGCTTATCAATATGATAAGCAATATCCGCCGCAAAGTATGTAGGAATACCGTTCTGACGAACAAGAACCTCATCCTTTTCAAAGCCCATCTTTATGCAGTTAAGCCAAGTTGCGCCCTCTTTTTCATAAGTGTAGCCATTCTTGCTCAATCTTTCAATGGCACGCTTAACCGCTCCGGATTCGTGAAGCTTTTTCTCTCTGAACCATACGTCATAAACTATTCTGTATTTTTCAAGATCGGCTTTAAGTGCGTCAACATTCTTTTCAAGCGCATAATCAACCAAAGCCTTCTTTCTTATCTCGCTGTCACACTCAAGATACTTATCACCGTTAATCTCAATAAAATTCTTGGCGTGAACTCTGATATCGTCACCCTGATAACCATCCTCAGGGAATTCTACGGCATCCTCTCCCTTAAGCTCTTGAATATATCTTGCTTCAAGTGATTTTCCGA
>CAMCUJ010000173.1 GCA_945878965.1 uncultured Clostridia bacterium | reverse complement strand
AGAGGAAAAACGCTTAAATATGTAAGCCGAGGTGGACTAAAGCTTGAAAAGGCACTTGAAACCTTTCCTATAGATATTAACAATAAGATTTGTATGGATATAGGAGCATCAACCGGAGGATTTACGGATTGTATGCTCCAAAATGGTGCGAAGAAGGTTTTCGCTGTTGATGTAGGTTACGGTCAGCTTGCATGGAGCCTAAGACAAAGTGAAAAAGTTGTTAATATGGAGCGTACCAATATCAGATATGTTACACTTGAGGATATAGGTGAAAAGCTTGACTTTTTCTCGGTTGATGTGGCGTTTATCTCTCTTAAGCTGGTTCTTCCGGTGGCATTTGAACTGCTTAAGGATAATGGTGAGGGAGTATGTCTTATAAAGCCTCAGTTTGAAGCCGGCAGGGATAAGGTCGGCAAAAAAGGCGTTGTGCGTGATATTAATGTGCATAAAGAGGTTATTAGAAATGTTCTTGAATTTACAAAAGAAATGGGTTTTTGCGTAAAAGCGGTTGATTTCTCACCTGTAAGAGGGCCCGAGGGAAATATTGAATATCTTATGTATGTTAAAAAGTGCAGTGACGAAAGTGCTGAGATTGATGTTGATAAAATTGTTGATATGTCACATGAACTTGCAATTTAAAGCGTTTTGAATGCTTTATCATAATTTAAAGGAGTAAATTATAATGCGGAACATAGCTGTTATGCCAAACATCTACCGTGATAATGATTTAAGTGCTACAAAGGATATTGTGGATATACTTATAGGCTACGGTAAGAAAATTTTTATGGAGGATAAGTTTAAGGGACATTCCTCGCTTTCGAGATATAGAGAAATCAGCTATGCAAATATAGATGAAATACTTGAACATTCGGAGCTTTTGGTGGTGCTTGGCGGTGACGGAACTATACTTAATATTGCGGATAAGGCAAGCAGATACGACATACCGATTTTGGGGATAAACTTTGGGAATTTAGGGTTTTTGTCACAGGCAGAAAAAGGCGATAACACGGTATTTGAAAAGCTGTTTTCGGGTAAGTATTCAATAAGACAGAATATGATGTTGAGTGTAAAAATTAAGAGTGAGAGCGGATTTCGTGAAAGCTTTACGGCACTCAATGATGTGGTAATCAGAGGTGAGTATTCAAGAATGATAAATCTTGAGCTTGCTGTGAACGGAACTCGGGTAAGTTCATATCCGGCTGATGGGATTATAGTAGCGACGGCAACGGGTTCAACCGCATATTCATTATCTGCCGGAGGACCGATAGTTCACCCGGATATTGACGCTATGGTTATAACGCCTATTTGTCCGCATACTCTTTCTGAGCGTTGTATGGTTATTCCGAGTGAAAGCACCGTTAAAATCGGAGTTGCATCTCCTAAAAGACTTGTTGATGCGGTTGTGACTATTGACGGGCAAAAGGCTCACGTTTTAAATGACGGAGAATATGTTGAGGTTGAAAAGCTGAACCGCAGAATTAAGCTTGTTAATTTATTTGACAGAAACTTCTTCGGTATTCTTAAAGAAAAGCTTTAAATAATGGGTAATTCATATTTAATTATGAATTATGGATTATGAATTGAAAAAAGAGGTGATATTGCTTGCTAAGAGAATTGCATATAAAGAATGTAGCGGTTATAGATGAGGTTAATATAGAATTTGGCAAGGGCTTTAACGTGCTGACCGGTGAAACGGGTGCCGGAAAGTCCATACTTATAGATTCACTTAATATGGCTCTTGGACAGAGAACCGGCAGAGAGCTTATAAGGCACGGTGCGGAAGCTGCATTGGTTGACGCTGTTTTTGAAGTTGAGGATAAGAGGGTTCTTGATATGCTTTCGGAGCTTGACATAGACGCAGAGGAGGAAAACGGCTGTGTTATTTTGAGCAGAAAAATTACGGCAGAGGGAAAGAGTGTATGCCGTATTAACGGCAGAACCGCAACTGTGTCAATGGTTAAGGAGGTCGGAGGACTTCTTATTGACATTCACGGTCAGAGTGATAATCAGGATATTTTAAACCCGAATAAGCATATAAAATTCATTGACGAGTATGGAAAGAATAATGAACAGCTTTCTTTATATTCAAAGCTTTATGAGGAGTATTTATCTCTTAAAAAGGAATATGAACGTTTGAGCATTGATGATAAGGATAAAGCACAAAGGCTTGATTTGCTTAAATTTCAGATAGATGAGATATCCTCTGCAAAGCTTAAAATAGGCGAGGAGGAGGAGCTTGAAAAGGCTAAGGAGTATCTTAGAAACTCCGGAAATATAATGAGCGGGCTTTCAAAAGCGTATACAAATTTATATGGCGGTGATGGTGGAAGCTTCAGCTCTGCTTATGATTTAATTGCGTCTTCGTCAAAAGCCTTGTCGGATATAGCAGAGTATGATGAAAAGCTTTCGGGATTTTCGGAGCGGATTGAGTCATCTCTTGCAGAGCTTGAGGAAGTATCGAGAGATATAAGAAAATATCTTGACGGCATTGAATTTGATGATGAACAGCTTAATTATACAGAGGAAAGATTATCGCTTATTTACAGCCTTAAACGAAAGTATGGCGGCAGCATTTACGAAATTCTTGAATACCTTGAAAAAATAACAGATGAGGCACGGGGGATTGAAAATTCAGATGAAAAGCTTAATGAAATTAAAGAGGAAATTAATAAGATAGTCGAAAATCTTGAAAAGCATTCAAAAAAGCTTACTTTGAGTAGAGAGAAAGCGGCGAAAAGCCTGGAAAATTCCATAATGACTGAGCTTTCGGAGCTTGATATGCCAAAGGTTAAGTTTAAGGTGCTGATTGAAAAAACAGAGGATTTCACAAGGCTTGGCTGCGATAAGGTGGAATTTTTAATTTCAACAAATCCGGGTGAGGATTTAAAACCGCTTACAAAGATTGCTTCAGGCGGTGAGATGTCGAGAATTATGCTTGCTGTAAAGACAATTCTTGCGGACAGTGATATGGTTGAAGCTATGATTTTTGATGAGATTGATACCGGTGTAAGCGGACGTGCGGCACAGAAAATAGCCGAGAAGATGGATAAGCTTTCTATAGGCAGACAAATCCTCTCAATAACTCATCTTCCGCAAATTGCGGCTATGGCTGATAATAATTATCTCATTCAGAAGACATCGGATTTGGATAATACGACGACTTCCGTAATCAGACTTGAAAAGGAGAATCGGAAAACCGAGCTTGCAAGAATTATAGGCGGAGTTACGGTTACGGAGCTTACGCTCCGGGCGGCGCAGGAGATGATTGATATGGCTGCGGCGGTTAAAACTAAAAACAGAAATTAAATGGTGATTGTATGGAGAATATAGGAATTGTAACACAGATAGTCGGTGAAACCGCAAAAATAAGAATTGACAGAGAATCGGCTTGCGGAGGAAACTGCGTAAGCTGTAAAGGCTGTCCGAGCAGTGCTGTGATAATTGATATAGAAAATACTGTAGGGTTATGCGTTGGAGATAGAGTTAAGCTTACGCTTGATAATAAAGAGTTTTTAAAATCGGCTTTGATAGGCTATGGAGTAATGGTAGTTCTTATGGTAGTCTGTGCGATTCTTGGCTATATGCTTCTTCATAATGAGTCGGCTTCTGTAATATGCGGTCTTTCAGGACTCATTATAGGATTTTTAATACTGAAAATTGTATACAGAAATCAGAAGGAAAAGTATAATATCGAGAAGATTGTAGATTAATGTATACAATTAATTTATTAATAAGCTGTAAATAATTATTAATATGTGTTGTAAAAAAAGATTTGATATGTTATACTTAATATATAGGCTTAAGCTAATGCCGGAGGTAAAATATGGAAGAGCATAAGAGGATAAGTATATTCACAGGGCATTTTGGAAGCGGAAAAACTGAGGTTGCGATAAACTATGCTTTGCAGCTTAAAAAGGAACACGAAAAGGTTGCGATAGTTGATTTTGATGTGGTGAATCCGTATTTCAGAACTAAGGACGCAGAAGAATTTTTAACCTCAAGAGGAATAAAGGTTATAGCGTCGCAGTTTGCGAACA
>CAMCUJ010000172.1 GCA_945878965.1 uncultured Clostridia bacterium | reverse complement strand
AATCGTTTCGTCTTGAATTTAAAAACAGAAGTCTTAAAAGATTGCCTATCGCAACTGCGGCAGATGCAACATAAGTAAGTGCCGCCGCTCTTAAAACCTTTGCCGCACCGTTTATTTCATCATCTACCAAAATCATATTGTCCCTTAATGTCTGAAGCGCTCTCTGACTTGCATTAAACTCCACAGGAAGCGTTATAAGCTGAAATGCAACCGTAAGCCCAAATAATAATATTCCAAAGTTTGCAAGACCCGAATAACCGAGTATTATTCCGAGTATCGCAAGAGGCCACGCCGCATATGAGGAAATCTGAACAAGCGGAAAAATTCCGTTTCTGATTTTAAGCGGTGTATAGCTTGTCGAATGCTGAACCGCATGACCCACTTCATGTGCCGCAACCCCAAGAGCCGCTACAGATGTACTGTCATACGTTGAATCCGAAAGCCGAATTACCATCGCCTTAGGGTCATAATGGTCGGTAAGATTTCCGTTTATCCTCTCTATTCTAACATAATTAAGTCCGTTCATATCAAGTATCTGTCTTGCAACATCACACGCCGTAAGCCCTCTGCGGTTTCCATACGTACTGTATTTCCTGAATGTGCTGTTTACACTCGACTGTGCATACATCGCAAGTATAAGCGCCGGTATTACAAAAATTATATATGAAATATCTATTCCGTAAAAATATCCCATACAATTCACCTTTCTTTCCGAAAAATTTTAATTCTTTAGTACCCTTTAACCCAATATTTCATTTATATCAATAGTATGTCCGTTTAAATAGCTTTCAACACTCATTCTCTTACTTCCGGCAAATTGAAGCTCGCAGATAAGCAAAGTCTTGTTATTACCTGTCATAACCTCTAACTTCTTATCATAAATACCTACAATTTTACCCGGCGGTATATCCGCCTTAAGCTCTCTGCCGTACTCGGCACGAATTACCTTAAGAGTTTCGCCCTTATACAATGTATGACTGATTGGCCACGGATTTGTTCCCCTTACAAGATTGAAAATTTTTTCATCATCATCATTCCAGTTAATTTTTCCTGTTTCCTTACTAATCATAGGCGCATAGCTTGAAAGACTGTCATCCTGAGGTGTTCTCTCAACGGTTCCGTTTTTAAGTCCCTCTATGGTCTTAATAATAACCCTTGCACCTATTTCGGAAAGTCTGTCATGAAGCTCTCCCGCCGTTTCGTTTTCCGAAATCTCAGTGCTTTCCTTAATAAGCATATCACCCGTGTCAAGTCCCTCAGCCATATACATCGTAGTAACTCCGGTTTCCTTTTCTCCGTTTATAACGCACCACTGTATAGGTCCCGCTCCTCTGTATTTTGGCAAAAGCGAAGCGTGAACATTAATGCAGCCGTACCTTGGATAATCAAGAATATATTTCGGAAGTATCTGTCCGTATGCCACAACAACAATTATATCGGGGTCAAGTGCCTTTAAATCATCGGCAAACGCTTCATTCTTAAGAGTTGTAGGCTGAAAAACAGGAATTCCGTTTTCAAGTGCCATAGCCTTAACCGGCGTCGGAACCATTTTATGTCCTCTTCCCTTTGGCTTATCCGGCTGAGTTACAACTCCGCAGACCTCATATTCATTTTCAATAATCGCCTTAAGACACCCAAGTGCAAATTCGGGAGTTCCCATAAACAAAACCTTCATAAATCTATTATTCCCTTTCCTTAAATCTACATCATTAAATAACTTCTGTTCTTAAAAAACTGCATTATCTTTTTTATTCGGATTCCTCCATCCACTCCGTAACCTTTTCGATATACATATGACCGTCTAAATGCTCGATCTCATGACAAAATGCTCTTGCCATAAGCTCCCTTCCCGTAACCTCGTACAGCTTTCCGTATCTGTCGCAGGCACGAACAGTTACAACATTCGGTCTTGTAACCTTTCCGTATTTTCCCGGATAGCTTAAACAGCCCTCATAATCCGTCTGTTCGCCGCTTGCTGAAACTATAACCGGATTGATAAGCTCTATAATCTTCTCACTCGTATGAACAATTGCAACCCTCTTTAAAATTCCTACCTGCGGTGCCGCAAGTCCTACTCCGTCAGCCTGCTCAAGAGTTTCTATCATATCATCAATTAATGTATGAAGCTTTTCATCAAATACAGTTACCTCCCTGCATTTCTTAGTAAGTATTTCATCGCCAAGCTTGACTATATTTCTTATTGCCATTTACTCTCTCTCCATTCTATGTCATATTTATAGGATTTACATCTATATTTATAACTGTCTTATTATTAATATTTTTATGCTCATCTATAATTTTGTTAACTATATAATTAGTATTTTCTTCACATTTATTTTTAATCAGAATTCTGTATCTGAACATATTCTTAATTCTTGAAACAGGTGCCGCAACAGGACCAAGCATTACAGCATCAAGCTCTGAGACTTTGATAACTTCCTTAATAATTTCACCAAGCACGTTTACAGTCATCAAGGCTTCATCCGCATTTTCTCCCATTACCACTAAACATATTATGTCACAAAACGGCGGATAATTCAACCTTTTTCTATTTAATATTTCATTTTCAAAGAAATTTATATAATTATGATGACTTGCATAGCCAATAGTGGCATTCTGAGGCTGATATGTCTGAATTACGGCTCGTCCGGCTCTGTCGCCTCGTCCGGCTCTTCCGCAGACCTGAGTAAGCTGTGAAAATGTTCTCTCGCTCGCTCTGAAATCATCAATTCCAAGCGATGAATCCGCAGCCAAAACTCCGACCAAGGTAACGCTCGGAAAATCCAGTCCCTTTGTAACCATCTGAGTTCCAAGCAGAATATCCGCTCCGCCGTTTGAAAATGTTTTCAGAATTTTCTCGTGTCCGCCCTTTTGCGAAGTAGTGTCAGCGTCCATTCTCAGAATTTTAGCCGACGGGAAAAGCTCACTTAAGGCTTCCTCAATTTTTTGGGTTCCGGTTCCGAAAAATTTGACTCTTGATGAACCGCACTCGGGGCAAACCGTTACATTGTCGATATTATATCCGCAGTAATGGCAAATCAGCTTTTCATATCGCTTATGATATGTAAGTGCTATATCACAATTTTCACACATCATAACGTGACCGCAGTCACGGCAGGATACAAACGTCGAAAACCCTCGTCTGTTCAAAAACAGAATGGTTTTTTCACCGTTTTCAAGGTTTTTGGCGATTTCCCTCTGAAGCGTGATGCTTATAGGCGAAAAATTCTTTTTATCCAGAAGTTCGCTTCTCATATCAACTATTTTTACCTCGGGAAGCTTCATATCATTATAACGCTTTTCCATCTCAAACAGCTTGTATTCGCCGTCAAGCGCCTTGCTGTAGCTTTCAACAAGCGGAGTTGCCGAAGCCAGTAAAACCACCGAATTATTTTCTGCCGCCCTCTTAAACGCAATATCCCTTGCATGATATTTAGGCGTGGTTTCGGATTTATAGCTGTTTTCGTGTTCCTCATCAAGAATTATAATGCCTATATTCTCAAACGGTGCAAACACCGCAGACCTTGCCCCTACAACAACCTTTACCTCGCCGTCATAGATTTTTCGCCATTGGTCGAACCTCTCACCGTTTGAAAGCCGGCTGTGAATTACCGCAACAGATTTTCCGAATCGACTTACAAAACGCTCCACCATCTGAGGCGTAAGCGATATTTCGGGAACCAGCATTATCGCATTCTTTCCAAGCTCTATACATCGCTCTATAACCTGCAGAAAAACCTCGGTCTTTCCGCTGCCCGTAACTCCTCTTACAAGCACCTTGTCAAATTCATTTTCTTCAATTTTGTTGTTTAAGTAGTCAATAATCACTCTCTGTTCGTCTGTGGGCACATATGCCGCCGACTTCTTATAGCTTAATTCATCATAGGCTTCACGCACAATTTCTTTATTCTCAATCTCAAGATAGCCTTTTTTCACAAGTGCATTAAGCGCCGAATAATTTCCGCTTGAACGAAGCATAAGGTCGGCTGTGTAAATTTCTTTGCACTCAGCCATAACATTCATAATTCTTGCCTGTATGGTTA
>CAMCUJ010000171.1 GCA_945878965.1 uncultured Clostridia bacterium | reverse complement strand
CCGTTTCCAAGTATCAGACGTGTCGAAGAAATATTAAGCGACAATCTGAATATTGTTACAATAAGCAATAACGGCGGAAATGTTGAAAAATCAAGCGGTTCTTTTGTATAAAGCGTTGTAAGCAAAATAAGAAGTGCTACCGCTATATTTACAACTATCAATATATCAAGCAATACTGTAGGCAGTGGAATAATTATAAGCAATACTACCATCAAAATGATTATGGAAATCGCAAAATCACTAAACTTTAATCTCATAAAGCTACCTACCTCCTATTCTTCTTTTTCATAGTATAAATATTTACTAAAATTTCCGCTATAGCTACATAAAACTCAGCCGGAACCTCCCTGCCGATATCAACCGTTGCATAAAGAGCTCTGGCAAGCGGTTTATTCTCAATCATTTCAATGTTAAGCTCCTTAGCTTTCTCCTTAAGCTTTAATGCGACATAATCCTTACCCTTTGCAACAACCATAGGTGCATTATGTATCTTTTCTTTATACTCTATCGCAACCGCATAATGAGTCGGGTTAGTTACAACAAAATCTGCATTCTTTATAGCTGCCATCATTCTTGCCATACTTACCTGTCTTTGCTTTTGTTTTATCTTTCCCTTTATCTGCGGGTCACCATCCATCTGTTTAAACTCTTCCTTAACCTCCTGCTTTGACATTCTGAGGTCTTTTCTGAGCTTAAGCTTCTGATATATAAAATCTGCAACACCTATAAAAAATAACGCCATCGAAAGCTTCAATGCTATCGATATTATAATGTCAAGCGATAATATTATCGTTGTTCTTAAATCTGATGTTCCCAAATTTACAAATAACGGAAAATTATCTTTCATTTCAGCATAAAGAATATACCCCAAAATCGCAAATTTAGCAATCGCCTTTATAAGCTCAACCAATGAGTTTATAGAGAATACCCTTTTAAAACCATTGATAGGATTTATTTTGTCAAATTTAGGCTTCATAACCTCTTTAACCTTTAAAAAACCTACCTGAACTACATTTATAAATATTCCTACAATTGTTGCAACCGCAAGAACAGGCAATACCGCCGCAAAAAGTGTTACCATAACATCAAGCATTATGGATGAAACATCATCCACCGTAATTTGATGCGAATAATCACCGAAAACCACCATATATTTTTCGATACATTTTGTCATAGTTTCAGCAATGTATCCGCCAAATATCTTAAGCGTCTGAAACATAACAAGCAAAGTAAAACCCGATGCCAAATCACCGCTCTTTGCAACCTGACCTTTTTCACGAGCTTCCTTTTTTCGCTTGGGGGTGGCTTCTTCTGTTTTATCGTCCATTGCCATCATTAACATCAGTGGCTAACCATCCCTTCAAACATTTTTCGTATACTGTCATACATATCTACAAATATATAATCACACATATTGCAAAAAACAGGAATAAATATAAGCATCATAAAAAAGCCTATCATAATCTTAAGCGGAAAACCTATAACAAAGAAATTAATCTGCGGAACCGCTTTCATAACCACACCAAGAAGTATTTCCGTAACTAAAATCGCTGCAAGGCAAGGCATAGAAATCCTTATCGCAATATCAATGGAATTCTTGAATATATCTATAAATACTCCAACTATATCCGGAGAAAAAACTGCTGCTCCGGGCGGTATATTTGCAAATGTTTCATATAATATTCTGAACATTATATGATGACTGTCAGTTAAGAAAAACATAAGCAGCATAATAGTGTTCAAAAACTTACCGGTTAATGCTACCTGTCCTCCAAACGTCCTGTCAACCGCATGAGAAAAGCTGAAACCTGTCTGAAAATCTATAACCTGACCTGCAAGTAATGCTACAGAAAAGAAGGTAAACATTATAAAACTGAGTACAGCACCTATCAGTATTTGTTTTATACATTCGACCGCAAGGTCTATAAGTCCTCTAATTTCAAGCGGAGTGCTTAAAGGTATTACATTTACCACTATAAACGCAAATGCTATACTAAAGCCTATCTTCGCAATATTGGGCATATTTCTTGTAAATATAGGACTAAGTATAAATATAGACAGTATTCTTATAAACACCAAAAGGAGATATAAAAGCCCTGACGATGTAAATACTTCAGACATATCTCACACCTTTTTCTTTAATATATATTCTTCAGACCATATTTATATAGTCAAATAACTTGTTTACAAAATCAATTAATTTATTCATCATCCATGGTCCAAATGCTATAAGCGTTAAAAATATAGCTATAATCTTTGGTACAAAGCTAAGCATCTGGTCGTTAATCTGAGTCGTTGCCTGAAATATAGAAATTATAAGTCCGACAATCATACTCACTCCAAGCACAGGCATAGACACCATTATTACCGTCATTATTCCTTCTTGAAGTATAGTAATTGCATCACTTTGAGTCATACAAAGACACCCTCTCTCTGTTAGTCAAGGAAATGACTAACTCAACTTATGAGGCACCGCCTCAAGCTCTACGCAGCCGCTGCTAATGCAAGGGACGAATTCTGCCTTGATACCGTACAGATTGCTGGCATACGAAAATACCTACAGACAACTATCCGAAGCTTGTAATCAAAGTCTTAATTACAAGGCCCCAGCCGTCTACCAAAACAAATAATAAAAGTTTAAACGGGAGTGCTATCATTGTCGGCGGCATCATCATCATACCCATCGACATAAGCGTACTCGCAACAATCATATCTATCACTATAAATGGTATGTATATGAAAAATCCTATCTGAAATGCTCTCTTAAGCTCACTTATCATAAACGCCGGGATTACAACGTCAAAACCCAGTTCATCATAAGTTTCCGGAGCATCCTTTCCCGATATTTCAAGAAACAAATTCAAATCCTTTGAATATGTCTGTCTTAACATAAACTCACGTATAGGCTTTTTAGCCGCATCAAATGCTTCCTGCTGAGTTATTTCAGACGCCATATACGGATCATAAGCCGTTGTCTTAACCTCAGTTATAACAGGAGTCATTATAAAAAATGTTAAAAATAACGATAATCCTATAATAACCTGATTCGGCGGTGCCTGCTGAGTTCCTATAGCATTTCTTAAAAACGAAAGCACTACAACTATTCGTGTAAAGCTTGTCATCATTATAAGTATTGACGGTGCCAAGCTTAAAACCGTAAGTATCAGCAAAATCTGAACCGTTGTTGCCATCTGCTCACTTTCGCTCTCTATTCCAAGCATATCAAGAGGATAAATATTCACCGCATACGCAGTGAGTCCAAAAACTAACGTGAATAGAATTGATAATGCAAGCGTTATTACTATCTTTTTATTTCTGCTGCTTTTTTTCTTACTTTTTATCATCAGTTGCTGCATCTTTCTCCTCTTTTCTTGAGTCAAAATTCTTCCTTCGTTTATCAACACTCTTTAAAATCTTATCTACAGGTTCATCCTTTTTATCAATTTCAGCTCTATTCTGAACTTTTCTTTTATCCGAACCCGACATTCCTTTTTTTAAAATTTCGCTGAAATCCATATTTTCAACGTCACTTATATCTCCGTCATATCGACCGAGTATTTCACCGTCATTTTCACTTTCCTTCTTCATAAAACCAAAAAAATCAAAACCTCTATTCTTATCCGAAGTCTTAGCACTGTTCTTCTTTTCGTTTTGTGAAAGAAAATTTCCGCCAAAAATATTCTGAAACACATTACCAATCGGATTTTCAATTTTATTTACATAAGCCTCGTTATCTAAAGCTACCTCAAATTCTTCCTCTGTAAACTCACGAAGCAGTTCCGTTCCTCCGGATGACATAGAAACCAATAAATATTTGTCACCAATTTTAACTATTGCAAGTGATGTGTCTTTACTGACGGCCATTCTGTCAATAATCTGCATATACTTAGATCCACCGTAACTTGTGCTGTACTGTGCTATCCTCTTACTGCAATAATATGCACCCCAAACTACCAAGACAAATATCAATAAATAAAATATAAGCTTTAATATCTCCCAGCCCATTAACTCACCACCAGAATCATATTCCTAAGTATTTAAATAATATAACTTCTAAAATC
>CAMCUJ010000170.1 GCA_945878965.1 uncultured Clostridia bacterium | reverse complement strand
ATCGGCAAAAAAGCAACAAATATTTGCAGATGTGTTGATTTTATTCCTGTAATATGGTATAATAAATATGGAGTGTGATTTTATGAAGTATTTATCGGTATCTCAAATGGCGAAAAAATGGAATATGTCAGAGCGTGGTGTTAGGAAATACTGTTCCGATGGAAAAATACAAGGTGCATTTATAACAGGGAAAACTTGGAATGTGCCCGAAGATGCTAAAAAACCGGAAAGAATAAACAAAAAAAATACTGAGCCTCAAAATTTGCTCGAAAGATTGAAATTAGAGAAAAAAGCATCTTTAAAAGGTGGTATATACCACAAGCTACAAATTGAGCTTACTTACAATTCAAATCATATTGAGGGAAGCAAGCTAACGCACGATCAAACAAGATATATTTTTGAAACTAATACTATCGGTGTAGAAAATGATGCACTAAATGTAGATGATATTATTGAAACGGCAAACCACTTCAAATGCATTGATATTATCATTGACAGAGCGGATCATATTCTCACAGAGAATTTTATAAAGAATTTGCACTTGACATTGAAATCAGGTACTTCCGATTCACGAAAAGATTGGTTTAACGTTGGTGAATATAAAAAGCTACCCAATGAAGTGGGTGGAAGAGAAACTGCAAGCCCTGAAATCGTGGCGAAGGAAATAAAGGCTCTCTTGAAAGAGTATAATCAAAAGAACAAGCATAACTTAGAAGAAATAATAGATTTTCATTATAAATTTGAAAAGATACATCCTTTCCAAGATGGAAACGGGCGTGTTGGCAGACTTATTATGTTTAAGGAGTGCTTAAAAAACAATATTGTTCCGTTTATCATTGATGACAGCCTTAAAATGTTCTATTACAGAGGTCTGTCCGAATGGAAAAGAGAAAAAGGTTATTTGCTTGATACTTGCCTTTCGGCGCAAGATAGATTCAAGCAGTATTTGGAGTATTTTAAAGTACCGTATACAGAAAGTTAATTGCCACAAAACCAAGTATTTATGCCGATTTGAGGGACATTGTGCATAAAGGTGGCTACGCTCCTTCTCCGCCACGAACAGCTTGAAACTGTAGGTTTTAAGCTGTTTTTATTTTTGTTGTTTTTTCGGGTGGATACTACCAATGTTGATGCCTACTTGTTAAATCGTATTGGTACTTATCAACTAATCATCAAATCGTGTCAGGTCCAACTCTCAATATTTTCTAAATAGCGCTACCTTTTGTTAGCATTGCTGTTATCATTTTTGTTATCAGAATTTTGAGACTATGCAAAATCGGCAGATTTTCGGCTCGATTGCAGGAATTTTTGAAAATTCGGAAATATAGACAAAATGATGTGGTGTGGGTTGGGTAAAGTATTCGCTCTGTACTTTTCTATTTTTTTGTGTCCGATTTCATTATACCATGAACCCTCATTCAAAAACCGTGAAAGGTATAATAGTTTTACTTGACAATAGTATTTTTTTATGATAGAATGTCTGTGCAAACGATTGCAGAGGTATCATACAGAGAGGTGCAGATAATATGCTTGAAAATAAAATACGAGAATGGTTTGCCGGTCGGCGGGAGGATATTATAAACGATTTGATACGCCTTGTGAAAATTGAAAGTATATCAAAGCCTGAGGATAAAATATATCCTTTCGGGCAAAAATGTCGTGATGTTTTGGACGAATATTCAAAAATGGCAGAGGAAATGGGACTGTTTGCAAAAAATTTTAACTATGCCTGTGTTGGAGTAGTAATTGATCGGGCAGATACAGATAATATTGCAGATACTGTCGGAATATGGACTCATGCCGATGTTGTACCTGTCGGAGATGGGTGGACTTATCCGCCGTTTGAGGGTATTTATGAAAACGGACTTGTAATAGGCAGAGGTGCACAGGATAATAAATGTGCGGTAGTTGCAGGATTATATATTTTAAAATGTATTCGTGATATGGAAATTCCGTTAAAAGAAAAATATGTATGGTTTGCAGGGTGCAGCGAGGAATGTGGTATGCAGGATATTGACGTATATTTAGAAAATTATTCTGCTCCAAAGCTAAGTCTTATAGCGGATTGTGGATTTCCGGTGTGTATCGGAGAAAAGAAAATAGAACCGAGAGATGCCGATACGCCGGTGGTGAAATGTCTGACCGATTGCTTTAATCGCATTACCGGAAATAATGCAAAGCCATATGTAATCGGCGGAAGTACATATGCGTGCAAACTGCCGAATGCATATCCTTATGGGATAATATTAGGCGGAAAAGAGAAAATCAAGGAATATATGCCTGATGGGCATGGAGATTATCATCAGCCGGATGAGGCGGTTGATATTGACAAGCTTTTAGAGGCTATGGTTATTTATGTAATGAGTATTATAGAGCTTGACAGGAAGGTGTTTTGCAATGAATAAAAGAGAGCGTGTGATTTCAGCATTGGAGAATAAAGAGGTTGATTATGTGCCGGTGGGATTTTGGTATCATTTTTCTGAGGAAAAACAGAAAGGTCAGGCGTGTATTGACGCACATATTGACTTTTACAGACAAACAAATCAGGATTTTATAAAAATTATGTGCGACGGATATTTCGGTTATCCAAATGAAACACTTATAAATATGCAATCCGTTTCGGATTTGTATAATATGAAACCACTCGGCAGTAATCACCCGTTTATTCGTGAGCAGGTGGAAAGAGCAAAAGCGATAGTTTCGGAAGTGGGAGAGGAATGTTGTACATTTTATAATGTATTTTGTCCGCTTTCATATTTCAGACTTCAAATTGATTGGGATAAAATGATGGATTGTATAAAAGAGGATAAAGAGGCTGTTAAATATGCGTGCAGCGTTATAGCGGAAGATGCAAAAACACTTGTTAAGGCACTTATAGAATATGCCGGCTGTGACGGGATTTATTATTGCGTACAGAATGCGGAGCTTTTTAGATTTACGGCAGAGGAATATCGTGATATTGTTGAGCCTTATGATTTGGAAGTGCTTGATTATGCAAACAGTATCAGCAAATATAATATTTTACATTGCTGTGGTTGGAGCGGTGACAAGAATAGAGTTGAAGTATGGAAAAATTATAAGGCTGCTGCGGTTAACTGGGCGGTATATGTGGAGGATATGGAGCTTTCGGAGGGTAAGGATTTCTTTAATACTGATTGTGTGCTTGGCGGCTTTGACAACCGAAAAGAAGGGATATTGTACAGCGGTACATTTGAGGAAATAAAGGCTGAAACAAAGAGAATTATTGAAAGTGCCGGAAGGCGCGGTGTGATACTTGGAGCGGATTGTACGCTTTCAAACGATATTGAGCTTGACAGAATAAAATGTGTGCTTGAAGCGGTGAGAAATTAAATTTTTTTTTGATATAATAGTTGACAAAGGTGTTTTATTGTGATAAAATGCGTATGCAAACGATTGCGAAAGGTATGATGAGATGGACAGAATAACAATAAAAGATGTGGCAGAAATGGCGGGAGTTTGCACATCTACTGTTTCAAGAGTACTTTCGGGAAACAAGAATATTTCTGATGCTACCTGCAAAAGGGTACATGAGGCAGTAAAAAAATTAAATTATACACCGAACAGTGTCGCTCGTAGCTTACGCTGTGAAAAAACGCATAGCATTGGAGTTGTATTTCCGGACATATCGGGAGGATTTTATGCTTCATGTGCGTCAGCATTATTAAAATATGCCCGTGAATTAAATTATACGGTTCTTTTTACGGAAAGCGGACATGATATTAAATCTGAATGGGCGGCGGTAAATGCACTTTTGGAGAGATGTGTTGACGGTATGATTTTTATAGGTGACGGAAATGACGCTTCGCTGATACATGAAATATTTCAAAGAGCAATTCCTGTTGTGACAGGCGACAGAAAGGTGACCGATATTCCGTCTGTAACCTTTAATAACAGAGAGACGGTAAAGGATATGGTAAAAAGGCTTTATTTGTCAGGGCGCAGGAGGTTTGTATATATTGGTGAGCCTACTGAGGGACAGGATAATCTTATTGCCAGATACAGCGGTTTTTCAGATGCGATTGCAGAATGCTCTGAGGTTGAAATGATGGTTGTATTTGATAAGGCACTGCATGAAAACAAGC
>CAMCUJ010000169.1 GCA_945878965.1 uncultured Clostridia bacterium | reverse complement strand
TGGAGCTTGGCATCTATAACGATACAGCGACGGTATATGCTCCGTATTATAGACAGGCAACGTTTCCTATATATAGTATGACAGAGGAGGAACGTGAAAAATATCTTGATTTTGCGTATGAGGATGTAAAGGATGCATTTTTATATTATGCGGATAATTCCGACAAGGACAGACCGCTTATTCTTGCAGGATTTTCGCAGGGCTCGGATATGGTTATAAGGCTTATGAAGGATTTGTTTGATGAGGAGAAATACAGCAGTCGTCTTGCTGCGGCATACTGCATAGGCTGGAAGCTCACTGAGGAGGATGTAAAGGATTATCCGCATCTGAAACCTGCTGAGGGCGAATCGGATACAGGCGTTATTATTACCTTTAATTCAGAAGCAGAGAATATTAAATCATCACTTCTTGTCGGAGAAAATGAAAAGACCTATGCAATAAATCCTCTTAACTGGAAAACGGATTCTGAAAAAGCAGATAAATCTCTTAACCTTGGAGGATGTTTTACCGATTACAGCGGTAGTATTACGAAGGAAATACCTACTCTGACAGGTGCATATATAGATGAAGAAAGAGGAACGCTAAAGATTTTGGACATAGCTCCGTCTGATTACTCCAACTCGTTGTTTGAGGACGGCGTATATCATCTTTACGATTATCAATTCTTTTACAGAAATTTACAGGAAAACGTAAAGACAAGGCTAAATGCATACATTAAATAAAGAGTATAGCCCAGCCGCAACGGAAGGAAACAAAGGTTTGTAAATTATAATAAATTATAATAAATTATTTATGGGGAGCTGCATTTTTGCAGCTCCTTTAATATATGTGTGCCTAAGTATGCACTTTTTGAAAATTATCTTAAAATTCAACAAAAACTCACAAAAAAAAGAGGATCACATATAATAATAATGTAACACAATAAGAAAGGAAAGGAATGATATTATGGCAATGATGAATTCGGGTATGCTGCCGGTAATACCGATGGTAGGCTATGCATATGTACCGCAGCAAAGAGCAGACTTTAGAAATCTGTATTCACCTGAAATGGGATTTGAGCGTGGAACTATTTTTCCTGTACTTGACAAACCGCTTGGGGTATACGGAAAGCAGGTCAGAGCGAGGAGGCAGGAGCAAAATGACTGATAGAGAGAGTTTGATGAAAAAACTGATGATATATAGTTTTGCTGCATATGAGTGGAATTTATATCTTGACACTCATCCGCACGACAAAGAAGCAATAAGGATGTTTCATTCGGCAGTAGCATCTGCTAATGAAGCAAGAGAAGAATATGAACGCAAGTATGGACCTATAACTGCATCAGCGTCAAAGGACACGGAGTATTGGAATTGGATAGATTCTCCTTGGCCTTGGGAAAAGTATTAACGGAGGTGAATTAGCATATGTGGAGATATGAAAAGAAATTGCAGTATCCTGTTAAAATTAGGAATACTAACACGAAGCTTGCAACTTATATTATTTCTCAATACGGCGGTCCGGATGGAGAGATGGCAGCATCATTGCGATATTTGTCGCAGCGTTATTCAATGCCTAATGAAATTACAAAAGCACTACTAACCGACATAGGCACTGAAGAATAGGGCTACTAAAGTTATCGGTGATAAATTATTAATCTGAGTATGGGATTTTAGGGTATATAGTTATTTCAAAATCATCGGGAGAGTTGTGCCAACGGCCGCCTTTTTCTTTTACATAAACGACTTTTTCAAGGACCTCTTTAAGCATATCATTTTTAGCTCGTGCATCGGGGAGTTTGTGGTAAACTTCGAGAAGATGTTCGGCTTTTGGAATTATGCTTATCACATTTTCCTCACGAATAATTTCGGTCTGCAAATCTTTTGTGAGTAGTGCAATTTCCTTTTTTGTATTATCCATTCTTACAGATATAGAGCGGGTACGCTCTAAAAAGGTATCTATATTATAAATACCTTGCTCCAGTAGGTCGTGTGTTTTCTCAAGCTGTGTATTAAGAGTATTGAGTTCTGCTTTAAGTTTATTCAAAGCTTTTTGTTTAATCTTAATTTGAGTTTGTAAAGAACCCTCTGTATGATTATCACCTTTCCATTTAA
This sequence comes from uncultured Clostridia bacterium, assembly GCA_945878965.1. Classification (GTDB taxonomy): domain Bacteria; phylum Bacillota; class Clostridia; order Monoglobales; family Monoglobaceae; genus CAMCUJ01. The sequence goes on along the minus strand of CAMCUJ010000169.1, from coordinate 2,013 downwards.
GCTTATATTCTGTAAGCCATTCCTTAATAGTATTCAGGATATGTTCTTCTACCAATTCAAGGCGTGAGCTTATGTTATTGCAGAAATTAGTCTGACAAATAAGCGTGTCATACTTTGTTTTATCCGAATATGGTCGGCGTGACATTTTGCGGCCGCATTTACCGCATACAACCAATCCTGAAAGAGGATTTTTGACCGTAAGCTTTTCGCCCATAGGTCTTGGTGGGTTTTGTGCCATTAAGTTCTGTGCAGCATTGAAAACTTCCTCTGAAACGATTGCAGGGTGGAGACCCGGAACAATAAGACAGTCGCTTAACTTAGAGCGTGGACGTGATTTTGTAACTTGTCCGTCAACCATTTTTTTAACACTTTTTCGCCAATTCCAACGCACTTTGCCTATGTAGACAGGATTGATAAGAATATCACGGACAGATGCAATTACCCACTTGCCGCCTTTTTTTGACGGTATCTGCATTTCATTAAGTCGGCGGGCGATAAGAGCCGCACCGAGCCTTTTGAATTGACCATTGCTCAGTCTTTCTCCTACCGTATAAAGCTGATAAATAAGGCGTACAACATCAGCCTCCTCTTCAATCGGAGCAAGGGTCCAGCCTTTTTCTTTTTCAAGCTTTACTCGTTCATAACCGTAAGGCGGTGTGTTTGCTACATACTTACCCTCTTTAACTGAAGATACACGACCGCTTTGAAGTCGGCGGTTAATTGTTTTGTATTCTCGGCGTGACATAAACAAGCCGAACTCAAAATATTCTTCGTCAAACTCATTACTTGGGTTATATGTTTTCATCGGTGTAATGATTTTAGTGTCGCTATATTTAAAGGTCTGTGCGACAATACCCTGATCTATTGTATCACCTCTTGCAAGACGTTCTATTTCCATAACGAGAACACCTTCCCAGATGCCCTGTTCTACTTCTGTAAGCAGTTGTTGCATAACGGGACGAGAGGCTATTGTTTCACCTGATACGACTTCACGGTGTATCTGAGTTATGGTTATGTTCATTTTCTTGGCAAGCTCAAGGAGAATTTTTTCGTGGCGCGCAAGTGTTTCGCCCTCTCCGTGAGCCTCTGCCTCAATGTCTGTACGGGATTTTCTTAAATATAGACAGTATTGCATAAAAGTCACCTCGCTTTTTGTTGTGGGTATCATTTTGCCGGCGTTGGCAAAATGGTATGAATATAGTTAAAACAAAAAGGCAACCGATGTAATATCGATTGCCTGAATGAACAAATAAACATAGGTAGGGTGACATTCCTACATCTCCAACAAGGGCGACGGCTGCCCGTTCCGTCCTCTACGTTTATTTATATATTATCTTCTCTCTATAATTATTATATACAAGAAAGAGATATTTGTCAAGCAAATCGGGGTTAGTACAGTAGTTCTGCGATTTTGTTGACACCAACAAAATCGGATGAATGTTTTTGTAAAATAAAAAGCACCCTATTATAACAGGGTGCAATTAATGAATACTGTCCGCAAGGGACATTGTCTTATATACTGCTCGCAAGGAGCATTGTTATATTCATTATACACCTATTATATGAATTTGTCAATAAAAAATTCAGATTTTTTTGTTTCATTTTGCTCCTTTTAATATATGAACAGTTTTTTGATTTCGTTATCAATTAATGTTAAAGAATCATTAGACAATTTTATTTTAGATAGTGCATCTTTATTTGTTTTAGGCTCATATATTCTGATTTTACTTATAGTTGTTATCTGTCCAACTAAAGCAATACTACCGTTTTTCATACGGTTAAGCTCATTTTGAATATTTTTGACTATCTTTAGTGTATCTGCAACATTGGCGAGTTTTTCATCAATAGTACTAATGTCAGAGGAACTTTCGTCAGCTGATTTATCGGCGTTTGTTGATAATTCGTGTAATTCTGTACGAGCTGTTTCTCTTAAATAATTATGCTTTTCACTCATTTTATTCTTTAAATCTGAACCTAGTAATTCTTCACCTTTTTTTAGTTTGGTAATATCTT
>CAMCUJ010000168.1 GCA_945878965.1 uncultured Clostridia bacterium | reverse complement strand
ATCAGCGTCTATCAAATTTCAGAATAATTATATATGATTTACAAATACTTGGACGGATGAAAATCCGTCCTTTCATTAATTATGTAAGAAAATCCTTGCGGATTTTCTATTGATATGGTATACTATTAATATTGTTTAGAATTAATAGTTTAAGGGGAAAGGAAATATGTACTTAAAGGGATTGGAAATTCAGGGCTTTAAATCTTTTGCGGATAAGATAAGTCTGGATTTTAATAAGGGAATTACAGCAATAGTCGGACCTAACGGCTCCGGAAAAAGCAATATTTCCGATGCGATATTATGGGTGCTTGGTGAACAGAGTGCCAAAACCTTAAGAGGAAATAAGATGGAAGACGTAATTTTTGCAGGAACCGAGAAAAGACATCCTCTCGGTTTTGCAGAGGTTTCACTATTGCTTGATAATTCTACGGGAATGTTCCCTCTTGATTTTCCGGAGGTTAAGGTTACAAGAAAGGTCTACCGCAGCGGTGAAAGCGAATATCGTATAAACGGTACGGCATGCAGACTTAAGGATATTCACGAGTTGTTTATGGATACCGGACTCGGACGTGACGGTTATTCCATAATCGGTCAGGGAAAAATAAGTGATATATTAAGCTCCAAATCCGAAAACCGCCGTCAGATATTTGAGGAGGCGGCAGGTATCACTAAATATAAATACCGTAAGATTGAGGCAGAAAAAAAGCTTGCCCAGACTAAGGATAACCTTATCAGACTTAAGGATATAATCTCAGAAATTGAAGCTCAGATAACTCCGCTTAAAACCCAGTCCGAAAAGGCTAAGAAGTATTTAACTCTTTATGAAAAGCTTAAAGAGCTTGAAATAGGCATATCGGTTATATCTATTGCTTCATTAAGAGAAAATATTAAGAAATCCGAAGCCGATATTGAAATTTATGAAAAACAGCTTGAAGAAATTAAAAGCAGTATTCAGAAAATTGATACGGAGATTTCCGAAATGTACGAAAGCGTTAAACGCTTTGATGAGGAAACCGAGGAATTACGCTCCCGTGAAAATGATGAAATTCACGAAGCTAATGAGCTTAGCAATAAGATTAATATATATCTCAACAGTATTAAGCATAACGAGGAGAATATAGCAAGGCTTTCCGAAGAAATTAAGTCGGACAGGCTTTTGGCAGAGAAGCTTAATGAGGAAATATCAGAATGTAATCTTGAGCTTAATAAAACAAAAGAACAGCTTGTGCTTTGCGATGATGAAATCGGACGTATTAATTCAGAGCTTGAGAAATTCAAAAAAATTCAAAGCGAGAATTCTGAGTCTGTTCAAAGGATACAAAATGATATTTCGGAAAAGAAAAATTTCATTACTTATGAAACCGCAAGAATTGAAAACGGTTCAGAGCTTAAAGCAAGTCTTGACGAGCGTATAAAACGCCTTGAAAATGATATTTCACAGCGAAACTCCGAATGTGAAAGACTTAAAAATGAAGCTGATGATATAAATAAACGTATAGAAAATGAGGAAAAGCTAAAAGAGGAAAGCAAGTCAAGCTATGCTGCACTTAATGACAAAAGGGTAAGGCTCGGAAATGAATGTGACGCATTAATTAAAGCTAAGAATGAGCTTATGCTTAACATTAACCGATGTGAATCGAGAAGAAATATTCTTATTGATATGGATAACGAGATGGAGGGTTACTCTAAGAGTGTTAAAAGCATAATGCGTGATTATAAGAACGGAAAAATTCAAGGTGCGTGTCTTTACGGTCCTTTAAGTATGCTTATATCAACCGATGCAAGGTATGTAACTGCTGTTGAGGTTGCACTTGGAGCTGCCGGACAGAACATAGTTACAGAGTCTGAGGAGGATGCAAAGCTTGCAATTGAGCATCTTAAGAAAAATAAGCTGGGACGTGCAACATTTCTTCCTGTTTCTGCGGTTAAGGGCAGAACTCTTGATGAAAACGGAGTTCATACTCAGGCAGGATTTATAAGCATTGCATCAGAGCTTGTTAGAACCGATGCCAAATTTTCCGATATAATAAAAAGTATATTGGGAAAAACGGTTGTGGTTGATAATATGGACAATGCAATTTCAATGTCGAGAAGATTTAAAAACAGGTTCAGAATAGTAACGCTCAGCGGTGAAATTTTACAGGCAGGCGGTGCTATTACCGGTGGAAGTATTGCAAAGACAAACGGCTTTTTATCAAGAAATACTGAGATTGAAAAGCTTAAGGCGGATATTGAGAACTACAGAAAAGAGCTTAATATAACCGCTCAGAGAATTTCGGAGTATACGGATAAAATTTCGGAGTATGATAATAAGCTTAAGGCGGTACTAAAAGAGCAAGGCCGCATTGATGAAAACATTATGAGGCTTAAGGTCAGCCTTGACGGCAAAAAGACAGAGCTTGAAAATAATGCGGTTGTTTTGGAGAATTTTAATGCGGAGCTTAATGATACAGCTTTAAAGCTTGAAAAAATAGATGATGATTTCAAAGACGGAAAGCTTCTTATTGAAAAACGTGAAAAAGAGGTTTTGGAGCTTGAAAATAAGTTAAGTGATGCTTTAAGCGGTTTAGACGGTATAAATTCAGAGTTTGAGACCCTTAATAACAGCTTGGTTGAGCTTAATATTAAGAGAAACGGCTTGCTAAAGGATATTGAAGTAATTGAAGAAAAACTGGAAAGTAAAACTAAGGAGCTTGAGCTTAACGAAAAGGGTATTGATATTAAAGCTAATGAGCTAAATTCCTTAAACAGCAAGATAGCATCAATGAACGAGGAAATAATAGAGTTCAGAGAAAAGCTTAAGGAGCTTGAAGAAAACACAAAGAGCTCAAGACAGAGAATAGAGGAGCTTATTTTAAATAAAAAGCAGACGGAAGATAAGATACAAAAATATCAGGAGGACTCTAAGTCTGTCAGAGAGAATATGATTGGAATTACCGATACCAAGAATAAGCAGGAGAGCCGTCGTGCAAAGCTTGAATATGATTTGGAGAGCATTATAAATCATATTTGGGAGGAATATGAGATTACATATAACGATATGCTAAACGGTGATACTTTAGAGATTACCGATACACGACAGGCAAATAATGATATTACCGATTTAAAGCAGCAGATAAAGGCACTTGGAAGTATAAATATAGACGCTATAGAGGAATATAAAGCTTTAAAGGAGCGCTATGAATTTTTAAGCGAGCAGATATCAGACCTTGATGAGGGCAGAGAAAAGCTCGAAACTGCGATTGAAGAAATGCTTGTAGTTATGAAACAGCAGTTCAGTGAAAAATTTGCAATAATAAACACAAGGTTCAACAGCGTATTCAACGAGCTTTTTGGAGGCGGACGTGCAAAGCTTTATCTTACTGAGCCGGATAATATCTTAGACAGCGGAATTGAAATAGAGGCTCAGCCTCCGGGCAAAAAGCTTCAAAGTCTTACTCTGCTTTCGGGCGGTGAGCGTGCTTTTACTGCGATAGCGCTGCTGTTTGCAATTCTTGAGGTCAGACCTACTCCGTTTTGTATTCTCGATGAGATTGAGGCGGCTCTTGACGATGTAAATGTTTACAGATATGCTGACTATCTTAAGAAATACTGCAATAAGACTCAGTTTATTGTGGTTACGCACAGACGAGGAACAATGGAGGCGGCAAATATTATGTATGGTGTTACTATGCAGGAAAAGGGCGTTTCAAAATTATTAGCATTAAATATAGATGAGGTGGCAATGTAATGGGATTTTTTAATAAATTAAAAGAAAGCTTATTAAAGACAAAGGCGTCAATAAATGAAAAGGTTGAGCGGGTTATAAAAACGTTCCGAAAGGTAGATGAGGAATTGTTTGAAGAGCTTGAGGAGATACTTATAATGTCAGACCTTGGCGTTAATACCTCGCTTGAAATAATCGAAAGATTAAGAGATGCGGCAAAGAGCAAAAATATAAAAGAAAGCAATATGCTAAAAGCGGAGCTTAATAACATATTGGTAGAAATTCTTACTGAGGATGATAACAACAGAATTGTACTTGAGGGAAAACCGGCAGTAATAATGGTTATCGGCGTAAACGGCGTAGGAAAGACAACGTCAATAGGAAAGCTTGCCAATATGTATCGAAAGCAGGGTAAAAAGGTT
>CAMCUJ010000167.1 GCA_945878965.1 uncultured Clostridia bacterium | reverse complement strand
AAGATACGGGGGACATCTTGATTTAGTTATATACCATTAAAAATCAATTATTCACAAATATATCATATAATATTTCTTTAGTTTTGTCAATAGAATTTAAAAAGAATTTAGAAAATTTTTTTCTTTTAAGGAAAACGAGAGCTGTCTTATTAAGGAAACTCGTACATTTTATTTAGTTATAAAGTGTGATTCTTCATCCTTAAATCCCTACCAAGAGTCTGAAGATGCATATACTCTCCGGAAAATCTCGATGTTAAACGCTGACTGTAAACCTTACGCATATCCTCAAATGACAGATTAGATGATACTATAGTACTTTTTCCCGAATTTATTCTTGAGTTTATTATATCAAAAAGTGCCGCTGTGGTAAACTGCGTTACAAATTCGGTTCCAAGGTCGTCTATAATAAGTAAATCCACCTCATATACATACCTTGAAATATCTTTAAACTCCTCAGAATCACTTCTTCCGAACTTTATCTGCTCAAGCATATCAAAAAGCCTGTAGGCAGACTGATAATAAACCGTTTTTCCACGCTCAATCGCACGGTTTGCAATACAGCTTGAAAGATAAGTTTTTCCCGTTCCCGCATTTCCCAAAATCAGAATATTCTTTTTAGTACGATCAAATGAATTTGCAAAAGTAATTCCGATATCACAAAGCTTCTGTGCAATTACGAGCGGCGAACGCCCGTTTATATCCGGCTGACATTTAAATAACGAAAAATCAAAATTCTCAAACGTCTGCTTTTTCATAAGCTCTGTAAGATTGGAGTTTGTTCCTATATGCTTTAAAACAAGCTGCTTAAAGCAGTTGCATCTTAAACCGTTTACAAATCCCGTATCTCTGCATTCACTGCAAGTATAAATTTCATCAAGATAGTCCTCGGGAAAACCGTTTTTCTTAAGAAGGGTCTTCTTAAGCGCCTGTTTTTCCTGTATTCCCTTTTTTATCGTTTCATAATCCTTTCCGTTATGCAAAACAGATTTAAGAAGAAGCGTTCCAAAGCTCACAAGCTCGGATTCTATATCCAAAAAATCGGGGATTTTTGCACATACCTCACTGTGTCTGTACTCCATCTGCATCTTATTTTCAGTCTGAATATCCGAAAGCTCCTTTGCCGCAAGAGTGTATGCCGATTCCATATAAATTTCCTCCCTTCGTTACGAATCTTGTAAACTTCTGTTAATTCTAATCTTCCATATCATAGTCAAGCATATTGTCAAGAGCCTGCTCAGCCATTTTTGAATAATCAATCTCATTTGTATCCGTATAGTTGTTGAATTTACTCTTTTTAACTTGATTGTTCTCCTCTTTATTTGAATTTACCATTTTATAAAGCTCATCGGAACGCTTAAGCATCTCTGCATTTTCAATACCCTCATCATTCCAAGTCTGAAGAATTTTATTCATATACGCATATGAAAGCTTTCCCGTTCCCTCTATAGTTCTGTCATAAGCAATTTCATACATTTCATCATCAAATTTAAAACTTTCTGTCCATGTCTTAAAGTACTTCTTCTCAGTAGACGTAAGCGCCCTGTCATATATTCCGAGAATTCGTCTTAGCTTTCTTTCCGTTGCTTCTGCACTTTCAAGACGTCTTACATGCTCCTCAGCCTTTTCATATGTATTTATTTCCTTGTTCGCCCAATCGACCGCAACCGATTCTATATATTTTTTAGAGCCTTTATCGATCGATGTTACATATGTTAAAAGCATAACCACAACCTCAACCGGAAGTCCAAGCCAATCAACAAACGAATACAGCATCTCTATATCGGTCTGGCTGAGTGTTCTTGAAAGAAGCTCTTCTGCCTTTTTAAATAAATAATCAAGCTCATCATTAAGCTTTGCCGCCGTATCTATTTCGGCCGCAGTATAAGACGGTCTTGTTAAAAGATGCGGCTTTGAACTATTCTTTTGCGAGCTTGGCTTTTTAAGTACCTCGGCCTCTTTTTTTTCGCCGGAAAGTACACTGTCAATATCCAAAAACTCGTATTTATCCTTATTTACCTTAACCGCTCCGCAAGCATTCCAGTATTCAAATGCCCATCTTATATTTTTCTCGTCAGTCTGGAGCTTTTCTGCAAGCTTTGAAATATCCGGTATTCCGCATCCGCTCTCAAACATAGTTCTTGCATAAATATATACTCGTAAATATTCCGGATTTGCAAATCTTACGTATCTGTCCGCAAATTCCTTTGAAATAATCATACCCATTCCGTCACTCACGTTCTTTTACTCCTTTCATTAATATTTGCAAAATAAACTCATTTATCATTCATATAATAGGAATACGCTAAGAGTTGTTACATTATTTGCGGTACGTTCTGTCCCTTGGCACTACTACTTCATAACATCTAAAAATATACAATCCTCGGCGGACAGCAATTACTCTCACACGGACAAACACAGTTCGCCCCTACCAATCAAGCAATATCAAGTTTTAGTTGTTGCAAGGCACTACTTTCCAACGCAGAATTTTTCAAATACCTGTTCTATAATCTCTTCCTGAACAGTTTCGCCTGTAATCTCGCCCAAAGCCTCAATAACATCCTCAAGGTCTACATAAAGCATATCCTGAGGCATTCCCGTATTAATAGATTCAATCATTCTGTCAAGCGCTCTTTCCGCCTTAACAAGGCTCTCTCTCTGCCGCTCATCTGTTATATAAACATCATCATACGAAATTTTATTCTCTATAAATTTGCTTTCAATAGCATTTTCAAGCTTGTCAATTCCTACCGCCTCTTTGCCCTTGGGATTTGAGGTAAGCACTATACTGTCCTCTGAAATATTAAGCTTTTGCACATAATCCGCTATATCTATTTCACTATCTGTTTTATCCGTCTTATTTAAAATAACAATAATATTATCGGTTTCAATTTCATTATAAATCTTAATATCCTCATCTGTCAAGCCGCAAGATACATCAACCACAAACAGGCATAAATCCGCTGTCTTTAAATTTTCAACAGCTCTTTCAATTCCTATTCTTTCAACAATGTCCTCACTTTCTCTTATTCCGGCAGTATCAAGAAGCCTTAAAGAAATACCTCGGATATTTATATATTCCTCAACAATATCTCTTGTAGTTCCCGGAATATCGGTAACAATCGCTCTTTCAAACCTCGCAAGAGAATTAAGCACCGATGATTTGCCAACGTTCGGTCTGCCGGCTATAACCGTGCAAATTCCGTCACGCATTATCTTTCCCGTTTCAAAGCCGTCAATCATCTTTCTGACATCATTCTTTATACTTAGAATTTTATCGGAAAGCTCACTGCTCTCCATTTCTTCAATCTCATCGGGGAAATCGGCAATTGCAGAAAGATTAGCCGCAAGATAAAGCGCTCTTTCACGAATTCCGTTTATCTTCTCACTTAAGCGTCCGCTGAGTGCCGCACCCGAATTTTCAAGACCCAGCTTTGAATTTGAATTTATGACGTCCATAACAGCCTCAGCCTTCGTAAGGTCAATTTTGCCGTTTACAAATGCCCGCCTTGTAAATTCACCCGGTTCCGCAAGCCTTATTCCAAGCTCTATAAGCATATCAAGAATTACTCTCGCAACAAAAAAACCGCCGTGACAGTTTATTTCAGCCACAGTTTCGCCCGTATACGAATTGGGCGCCCGCATAATTGCCACAAGAGCCTCGTCTATAATTTTGGCTTCGTTATCTATACGGTGTACCTTTGAAAGCGTAAGCTTATGACTTTCAAGCTCTCCAAGCCTTTTGCCCGAATTAACAGTAATTATACGGGATAATAAATCTTCAAAATTTTCACCGCTTATTCTTATAATAGCAATTCCGCCCTGTCCCACAGGAGTCGATATCGCCGCAATCGTATCAAAAAGCTTCATTTGAGTTCCCCTTTCATTTAATTAAAAACGGACGGAAATAAAATCCGCCCATATATTTTTTTCATGCGGCCGCATAGGGTCGCCCCTGATGTTGTGTAACAGCCAAAGCTTTACATTTCTTAATTGTGGTCGTCTGCACGACAGTGAATGTTATTGCTGCTGCGAATGTTGTTGATGTTGTCGCTGTTCTTTTCTTTTTGCACTAAGGTGCAAAGAAAAGAACCAAAAGAAAAATTGTTACTCCGTAACAGGTCTGCTCCGCAG
>CAMCUJ010000166.1 GCA_945878965.1 uncultured Clostridia bacterium | reverse complement strand
ATACCAACAAACTTATTAAGTGCGCCAAGATTTCCAAGAGCCTTCATCTGTTCAAGCATACCATCTCTCTGGTCATTGAACCACCAGCCCGAACCAAACTGAATCTTGCCCGGAACCTCAGGACCTTGGAAGTTGCCAAGCATTGTTCCAAGTACGTAATTATCCTTTGGATTTAGTGTGTAAAGTATAGTCTTTGGAAGCTTATCTTCCTTTTCAAGAGCATTCAAAAGCTTTGAAAGAGGTGCGGCAATGCAGTAGTCACTGATTGAGTCAAAGCCTGTGTCTGCACCAAGCTTGTTATACATTCTCTCATTGTTGTTTCTTAATGCTCCGATATGAAGCTGATATGTCCAGCCTATCTCGCTGTACTTTTCACCAAGCTTAATAAGAGTATATGACTTATACTTGTCAACCTCACACTGTGTAAGCTTCTCACCCTTAAGCGCTTTCTTAAATATTGCGTCAACCTCATTTTCGTCTGTAACCTCAAACGGTACGCTGTCAAGTGCATGGTCTGAAATTCTGCAGCCATTCTCGTGGAAGAACGCTATTCTCTTGTAGACTGCTTCAATAAGGTCTGAGTATGAATTAATTTCTACACCCGAAACCTCAGCAAGCTTTGGAATATATCCTGTGAATGTTTCCTTATCAATATTTATCATAAAGTCAGGTCTGAATGCAGGTAAAACCTTAGCCTTACATTCTCCCTTCTCCTTTATCTTTCTATGCCACTCAAGTGAATCAATCGGGTCATCCGTTGTACATACAACAGCAACATTGGACTGATTGATAAGCTTTACAGGGCTCATCTGTGTATCCTTGATTATCTTATTAGCTTTCTCCCAAATAATCTCAGCTGTATCCTCCCTTGCAACCTCAGTTATACCAAAGTATCTCTGAAGCTCTAAATGTGTCCAGTGATAAAGAGGATTTCCTATAGCATACTGAAGAACACTGCAAAATGCCTTGAACTTATCAAAGTCGGGAGCATCGCCTGTCATAAACTTCTCGTCAAGTCCGCACGAACGCATATAACGCCACTTATAATGGTCGCCGCCAAGGAATATCTGTGTTATATTATCAAACGGTACATCTTCATATATCATCTTCGGTGATAGATGACAATGATAATCGAATATAGGCATATCAGCCGCAAAATCATGATATAGCTTTACCGCTGTATCATTAGTCAACATAAAATCTTTATCCATAAAGCTTTTCATTTTTATCTCCGCCTTTCGCAATTCCAAAACAAACAGAATTTATTTTACAATATTATCGTTCATATATTCATTCCATACATTTTCAAACCAGTTATCATCCTCAGGAATAGGACGAACATCATTCCATGTATATTCACATTCGCCGTTCTTATAAGCAACCTCCTGAACAGTTGAAGTATGAGCATCTCCGTCAAGTGTGAACTTAAGATTTTCGGGAACGCCCTCAACAGGAAGTATGCCGTTCTCATCATATACAAGGTATGAACCGCGGCTCTTTCCGCCCTTTTTTGCATAATCCGCCATAGCTGATGCGTAAACATACTGTGCTATAAGCAAATCTACATTCTCAAATGCCTTTACAAGCTCATAGTTATTCTTAAGAACCGTATTCTCGGTAATTCCCTCAAGCTGAGCCTTTGCCGCCTTAATTGTAGCCTCAATATTTTCAGCAACACGGATATGAGCCGCATTCTTGCTCATTCTGTCGCCAAGCTCCTCGCGAATTTCCCAAACACTCTTACCGCTCTTGTTAGCCATAAACTTCTCAGCCATATCAATCTTCTTTGAAACAGCTTCTTCAGCTATTTTGGCAAATTCAGCAACCGCCGGTGCTTCCTCTTTATATCTGTGAGAAATATACATAGCCGCACGGGTAGAACCAACCTGTCCCGAGTTAAGCGCACTGCCGCCCGGACGGTAAACTCCGTGAGTTCCTGCCGCCTCACCTGCAACGAATAAGTGCTTAACATCTGTTTCCCACCAGCAATTAACAGCTATACCGCCGTTATTGTGCTGTGCACAAACAGCTATCTCAAGCATTTCCTTTGTAAGGTCTATGTTATGCTCCTTATAAAGGTCAATTGCCGGCTGATTCATCTTAGCAAGTCTTTCAATCGGTGTTCCGAATAATGCATTTGAATTCTTAAGATATGTGTAAGACTCCTCGCCGAGATTACTGAAATCATCCTTAAGTGCTGTAGGATTATTTAAGAAATCAAGCCATACTCTTCTTCCCTTAACCTGAATTTCGTTATAAACCAAAATGTCTATAAGAGATGACGCATAATTCTCAATCTTTCTTGGGTCAAACGGCCACTGATATCCCTTTAGGAATATTCCGTCAAGCATTAATGTTGAATTCGGATAATATTCGTCAAGGAATTCCTTAGGGTCATTTCCGTCCTTATCAGTTGAAATATATCTCGGAATTACCTGCTGATATGTTCCCGATAAATTCCAGCGGAACTTTGTTGACGCAATACCATACTGCCACTCCGTAAGATTTCTTCCCTTAGCGCCGGCTTCAAACATTAAACCGCTTGAGCCTGTCTGACTTTCCGGAAATACAGAGCAAGTATAAAGACCTGCCGGACCGCCTGTTGCAAATATTACATTTGTACAGTTAAACAGTGTGAACATCTTATCCGGATTTTCTGCCTCTTCCTTATTTAAAGTCAAAAGACCCTTGCACTCTCCGTCCTTTGTAATAAATCCGATAACCTTATGCTTATCAAATATCTTAATGCCCTTATTATTAACTTGAATTTCAAGCTTTTCAGTCATAAACTTAGATGTAAGCGGACCTGCAGAAGTCGCTCTCTGACGAGGGTCATGGTCTGTCTTATAGCCTATATACTCTCCGTATCTGTTATGAGGGAACGGAACTCCAATCTCCGCAAGCTTATAAAAGCCCTGTGCCGATAATGCCGCCTCGCATAACGCCAAATCACCGTGCATACAGCCGCCTTCAAACAAGTTCTTTGCCATCGCAAATATGCTGTCGTCACCGTCACCGGCAAGTGTTAGCTTGTAATATGTCTGCTTATCCGAGCCTGTGTTTCGGCTTGTTCCCATATTTATGCCCTCTGTAACTATTGCAATATCCTTTTGTCCATAGTTCCAAAGTCTGTCTGCCGCATTAAAGCCTGCCGCACCTGTTCCTACAACTACTGTATTCATCGAATATACATCTATATTATAATTCTTAATCTTTATAGTTTCCTTGTTCATTGGCAAAATTCCTTTCGTCTGATTTATTAATAAATTGAACAGGTTAAATTAATTACCGCTATGTAACCAAACACTGCTTAGTAATCAAATTGAATTTACATATCCTGAATGTGGAAACCACCGTCTACATTGATTACTTCACCTGTAGAATAAGGGAACGCTCCGCTTACGAAAGCAGAAACTGCCTTTGCAATATCCTCAGGGAATCCCCATCTCTTAATAGGGAACACTCCGTCTGCAATAAGCTTGTCATACTTCTCTGTTACAACAGATGTCATATCAGTCTTGATAACGCCCGGTCTTACCTCGTAAACATTAATGCCCTCACCTGCAAGTCTTTTTGCAAAAAGCTGAGTTATCATACTTACACCTGCTTTTGAGATACAGTACTCAGGTCTGTTTACAGATGTAGCGTACGCTGACATTGAAGAAATATTAACCATTGTTCCGCCCTTGCCCTGCTTAACCATCTGATTTGCAGCAGCCTGAGCCATAAAGAATGTACCCTTTATATTAATTCCGAATACGAAATCAAGGCTTTCTGCTGTTGTTTCAAGCATATCCATTCTTACCTTTGGTGCAACTCCGGCATTGTTTACCATTACGTCAACACTGCCGAATTTTTCAGCTGCAGCCGCAACAAATGCTATACAGTCAGCCTGCTTTGCAAGGTTGCCCTGAAAATATAGTGTTTCAGCACCCAAAGCGTCAAGCTTTGCTAAATTCTCCTTTACAGTATCCTGTTCCTTATCCAATATATCAAAAATTGCAATGTTAAAGCCATCGCTTGCTAATTTCTCTGCAATTCCAAAGCCTATACCTCTTGCTGCTCCTGTTATTAATGCTGTCTTTTTGCTCATTTTAAACATCTCCTATTTTAAATTTATAATTTACTTTTGTATC
>CAMCUJ010000165.1 GCA_945878965.1 uncultured Clostridia bacterium | reverse complement strand
AAATCAAGTGGAACCCGCCGCCTAAGATACGGGGGACATCTTGATTTAGTTATAAATTATTATGGTATTCGCCTTCAAAAACAAGTCCTTCAAATCCGTTTTGGCGAAGAACCTCATAAGCAATAATAGCTGCTGAATTTGAAAGATTAAGCGAACGCTTATTCACACCCATAGGAATTCTTATACAGCTCTCCTCGTGCTGTCTTAATAATTCCTCCGGAAGTCCCTTCGTTTCCTTGCCGAACACAAGAAAAATCTGTTCGTCTTTCCCTGCCGAAAAATCCATATCGCTGTAAACATTCTTAGCCTTTGTAGAGGCATAATAAAATCTTTCATCCTTATACTTATTCAAAACCTCATCAAAGCTTTCATATTCGTAAATTTTAAGCTCATCCCAATAATCAAGACCCGCTCTCTTTACCATCTTATCACTTATATCAAACCCTAAAGGATGCACCAAATGAAGTGTTGCTCCGATAACTGAACAGGTTCTTGAAATGTTACCTGTATTTGATGGAATTTCAGGTTCAACCAATACTATATTTAATTTCATTTTTCTACACTCTCTTTCAATAAGACACAAAACACCGTCATTCAACGTTTTCAGCGGGAGATTATGCTCAAGCTGAAAAAAATTAATTGAAACTCTCCGCCTATAAAAACGAAATATCTTAATTTAATTATATTCTAATATATTTTATCCCTGCTGAAGCCAGAACTTTCTATCAAGCGAGCGATAACCTATAGCCTCGGAAATATGACTTACATTAATTCTTTCACTTCCGTCAAGGTCGGCAATCGTTCTTGCAACCTTAAGTATTCTGCTGTGTGCCCTCGCACTCAGACCAAGCGACTCATAAGCACCTTTAAGAAGTGCATTCTCCTCATCTCCAAGACTGCAATACTTTTCGATAAGCTCAGGCGTAAGATTACTGTTTGAATAAATACCCGTACCTTTATAACGCTCTGTCTGAATTTTTCGGGCATTATCAACTCTTTCCTTAATCTCAGCCGAGCTTACACGCTTTTCATTGCTCTCCAAATCCTCATAATTTACAGCCGGAACTTCAACATGAAGGTCAACTCTGTCAAGAAGAGGTCCCGAAACCTTATTTATGTACTTATTAATTTTATCACTTGAACAGGTACATGCTCTTGAATTACTGCCGAAATACCCACAAGGACAAGGATTCATCGCCGCAATCAGCATAACATTACAAGGATATGAAACAGTTCCGCTAACCCTTGTAATCGTAACTCTGCCGTCCTCAAGAGGCTGTCTTAAAACCTCCAAAGCATCCTTTCTGAATTCCGGCAGCTCATCAAGAAATAAAACTCCGTTATGCGACATACTTATTTCACCCGGCTTTGGATTAGCTCCGCCGCCCGAAAGTCCTACCGCTGAAATGGTATGATGCGGACTCCTAAACGGTCTTTGAAGTATAATAGGAGCATCAGGACTTATTTCTCCCGATATACTGTGAATTTTCGTAACCTCAAGTGCCTCATCAAAGGTTAAGTCCGGAAGTATAGACGGTATCCTTTGAGCAAGCATAGTTTTTCCCGAACCCGGAGGGCCTATAAGAAGTATGTTGTGTCCGCCTGCCGCCGCAACCTCTATCGCACGTTTTGCCGCATATTGACCCTTCACATCTATAAAATCCAGTGTATTGTCACGGGTTTTACTTAATTTTTCACTTATATCAACTTTTGCACGTTCTAATTTATTAACACCCCGAAAATGGTTGACTATATCCGCAAGATTTTTGGCACCATAAACCTCTATTCCCTCAACAACTGCCGCCTCTTCCGCGTTAGCAATAGGAACTATCGCTTTTTTAAAGCCTTTTTGATATGCTGAAATTACCATCGGCAGTACTCCTGTTGAAAAACACAGCTCTCCGTTAAGAGCAAGCTCTCCTATCAGAACATATTCCGGCATATCCTTTGCAGATGCATAACCGCTTGAACACAGTATTCCCATTCCTATAGGCAAATCAAAGTACGCCCCTGCCTTCTTAATATTCGCCGGAGCTAAATTAACTATAATTCTGCCGTTTGGCATTTTATATCCCGAATTTTTAATTGCAGTTCTTATACGTTCTTTTGATTCCTTAACAACCGCATCCGGAAGTCCTACTATATCAAACCCCGGCATCCCTCCGGAAACATCGGTTTCAACCTTTACGGAAAAACCGTCTATTCCCATAAGTCCGATAGTATTTACCTGTGAGAGCATCAACCTACACAACCTTTCCCTTTTTCTTCTGAATAAATCACTCGAATAGTCTTAAGAATAATCTTCAATCATTTTTTAACTCAATCAATTTTAATCCTAATATTAAACCACTTAACAGTTCATACCATTTTCAAGCTAAGCTTTCATAATAAATATTATTCTTTAAAGGCTGAACGAAATCAATCGTTCAGCCCTTTAAATTTATTAACCCATCAATTTTAATGCTTAAAGTGTCTCATACCTGTGTAAACCATAGCAATTCCATACTTATTGCAGGCTTCCTCCGAAAGCGCATCCTTAATTGAACCGCCCGGGTGGATTATAGCGGTAATTCCGGCTTTTGCAGCAGCCTCTACGCAGTCAGGGAATGGGAAGAACGCATCTGATGCCATTACGCTTCCCTTCGCTTTATCACCTGCATACTTAATTGCAAGCTCAAGCGCTGTAATTCTGTTTGTCTGTCCCGGTCCTACTCCTACAGTCTTATCCTTGTCCGATAAAACTATTGCATTTGACTTTGTATGCTTTACAACCTTCCACGCAAACTTCAGTGCCTCCATTTCTTCGTCTGTAGGCTTTCTGTCAGTTACACATCTAAGCTCGCTCTCGTCCATAATCTCGCAGTTAAGCTCCTGAACAAGTAAACCTCCGGCAACCTTCTTCATATCAAGCATATCGCTTGTATTCTTCTTCTTAATATCAGGAAGTTCAAGTATTCTGATATTCTTCTTTGCCTTAAGTATTTCAAGTGCTTCATCAGTATATGACGGAGCTATAACAATCTCAACAAAAATCTTATTAATTTCACCTGCGGTTTCAGCGTCAACCTCTCCGTTAATTGCAATAATTCCGCCAAAAATTGAAACAGGGTCTGCTTCATAAGCCTTAATATAAGCATCGTGAATGTTATCAGCTATACCAACACCGCAAGGATTTGCGTGCTTAACCGCAACAACTGCCGGACAGTCAAACTCCTTAATTAAGTCTAACGCACCGTTTGCATCGTTAATATTGTTGTATGAAAGCTCCTTGCCGTGAAGCTGTTTTGCAGAAGCCAAGCAACCGCTGAAATTCTTTCCGACTTCCTTATAGAATGCAGCGCTCTGATGAGGATTTTCACCATAACGCATACTCTGAACCTTTTCAAATGTAAGAGATAATGTTTCAGGGAATTTTTCTTCGCCTATAGTATCTCTTAAGTATTTGGCAATTAGTGTATCATAATGACTTGTATGCTCAAATACCTTGTAAGCAAGCTTAAACTTTGTTGTCTTTGAAACCTCGCCGTTATTCTTAAGCTCATCAATAACCTTTGAATAATCGCTTGGGTCAATAATAACCGCAACGTCCTGATAATTCTTGGCAGCCGCTCTTATCATTGTAGGTCCGCCTATATCTATGTTTTCAATAGCCTCCTCAAGTGTAACATTGTCTTTAAGTATTGTCTGCTTAAACGGATATAAATTTATAGCTACAACGTCAATAGGCTCAACTCCAAGTTCCTCAATCTGCTTCATATGCTCATCATTTGAACGCATAGCCAAAATTCCCGCATGAATTTTCGGATGAAGAGTCTTTACTCTGCCATCCAAACATTCCGGAAAACCTGTAACGTCAGATACCTCAACAGCCTTTACTCCGTTTTCGTTAAGAACCTTATATGTACCGCCTGTAGATAATATCTCATATCCAAGACCCTCAAGTTCCTTTGCAAATTCAACAATTCCCGTCTTATCGGAAACACTGATTAAAGCTCGCTTCATTTTTTAAATCCTCCTATATTTCCATATAACCGATGAATTTTCACCGTATTTTTAACAATCCAATAAATGCTCCCCGCCGCCTATAGAGGCGGGGAGCATCTTAATTTAGTTCAATAAGGCGCAGAGCGCCGTTATTCAACGTTTTCGGTGGGAAAAAG
>CAMCUJ010000164.1 GCA_945878965.1 uncultured Clostridia bacterium | reverse complement strand
TCTTTTTCATCCCAAATCATAACGGTGTATCCTCGCTTAGTGTTCACCACCTCCTTTTTTATAGTATGAAGCTATACAATATAACTAATAAATCCTATTAAAGCTTATTAATATTAAGACCGTACTTGGTGTCAATGCGTTTCAATATATTCCCTATCGGTTTATAAAGTATCAGAATAAATATTACATTTGAAACCATATATGTTACCGTTACCGGAATTGCGGTTATTACAAAGCTTAAATATCTTCCGAGAACAAATGCTCCGTCCGCTGAAACTGTAGTCCAGATATCCATAGCAAGTGAAAAAAATACTCCAAACAGTGCGGAAAATACAGCAACAGCAGGGACGGAGGACAAGACTTTATTCTTTCCCAAGAATCCCGAAAGAAAGCCTATAATTCCCCAAACAAGCATCTGAAACGGCGTCCATGGTCCCTGACCGAAATACATATTTGAAATTAATGCGGCTAATGCACCGGTGGTAAAGCCAAGCTCGGGACCTAAGTATATTGCGGTGATTATAGCCATTGCCGTTACCGGTTTGAAAAACTGAAACGGTGCAAAGAGTATTCTTCCGATTACCGAAAGAGCGATAAGAACCGTTATGGTAACGAGCAGACGAATGTTTATATTCTTTCGCTCAAAGCGTATAAAAAGTGCTGTGCATAACAGAACCGAAACTCCGATAATTATAAGATTATACCGGCGGTCATTAAACGATGTAATTCCAACGGCAATTAAAAGCGGAATAAGTATAATCAGTATTAAAGTTGATAAAGTTTTTCTTAGCATTGTTAAAGCTCCTTATTCTGAATTATTCTGCCGTTTTTAATACACAAATTTATTAAATCCTCCGTGAGTACGGCGTTTTCAAATATTCCCCCTGAAATCTTGGCGGCAGAGGTTGTGTAAAACTCGCTTTCCGAAAAGAATTTACTTGGAACGTCCTCAGAAACAATTCCTCCGGCAAAGAATAATGCACATTTGTTTGATACCTCAGCGGAAAATTCGATATCGTGAGTTACAAGAACTATCGCTATTCCCTCATTTTTTAATGATATAAGTATCTCTTTTAAATTCTGCTTTGAAAAATAATCTATACTCTTTGTAGGCTCGTCCAGAAACAGTATTTTAGGCTTTGTAAGAAGTATCTTTCCAAGCGCCGAAAGCTGCTGCTCGCCACCGCTTAAATCGTACGGGTGCCTGTCCTTAAGATGAAGTATATTAAGCCTTTCAAGCATTTTAATTGCGGAGCTTTCCGCATCAGTCGCAGAGCTGCTGTTCTTTGTAATATCCATATAATCCTCAAATACGGTTGACTTTATGAAAACATCACACGGATTTTGGGGCAAATATGATATATTCTGTCTGTAAAGCTGTTCCTTTGAATATGATTTGATTTTCTTGCCGTTAATTAAAACATTTCCTCTGTAAAAACGGCTGAGTCCTGCCATAACATTCAAAAGAGTGGTCTTTCCGCTTCCGTTGCCGCCGAGTATGCTGAGTATCTCGCCGTAGTACGCTGTAATGTCCGTTCCTCTTAATATGTCGCTTGAATTTTTACTGTATCTGAACCATACGTCTTTAATCTCAACAGCTTTATTTTTATTTAAGCTGTTTGTTTCATCAGCGGAACTATTTTCAATACGCTTAATATCCGAATTGAAATTTTCGGCTAAGAAAATCTGACCCTCAAGCGTATTTATAGGGCAAATTTCGTTTGGAAGTCCGACATTTGAAAATAATACGCTGCTGCAGGGAAGTGCTGATATAAACGGATGGTTTTGCTTTACTTTATTGAGCGCTGAAACTGTATTTCTCGGAGTTTCATTTGAAATTATTCTGCCGTTTTCCATAACTATTATTCTGTTCGCAAGTGAAAATACATCTTCAAGACGATGCTCTATAAGAATAATTGTAATTCCAAGCTCCTTATTTATTCGTTTTAACGTATTCAAAAACTCTGCGGCGGAAATCGGGTCAAGCTGAGATGTAGGCTCATCGAGAAGCAGAAGCTTTGGCCGCATTGCAATTGTTCCGGCAAGTGCTAAAAGCTGAATCTGACCGCCGGATAAATTATCGGTTTTTTCCTCAAACTTTGCCGAAAGTCCGAAAAAGGTTGAAATTTCGGCAATGCGTCTTTTAATTATCTGAGGATCTAATCCAATGCTTTCAAGACCGAATGCAAGCTCGCTTTGAACAGTATCACCTATTGACCAAAGTGCGGTGTTCTGAAGAACATAGCCTATTTCACAGGCAGAGGTGAGGTCTGAAATTTCATTTAGATTTTTTGATAAATATAAAATTTCGCCGCTGATTTCACCGTTTGGCGACATTTCTCGCTTTATAAGCTTTAAAAGTGTGGACTTTCCGCAGCCGGATTTTCCGCAGATAACCGCAAATTCACCTTTATTTATTTTAAGGCTTATATCAGACAGTGCATATTCGTCTGAGCCGCTGTATTTAAAGCTTAAATTTTTGATATTAATAATTTCCATGTCAGGCTCTCCTTAAATTCAATTACAGGCGGAATTAAAGAAAAAATTCCCCAAAGTATATATACGATAATCTCCGAAGCGGTTAAGCTATGCAGCTGAAGGGACGGATAATAATAAAAATCAAGTCTGCCAAGCAGCAAAAATATAATTGCGGGAAGTGACAGTATTACAAACAGTGCGCAAAGCAAATAATCATACTTTGCGAATTTATACTGAACTGCCGAGCTTCTTTTTTTAACTCCGTAGCCTCTTGCACGCATTAAATCGGAAAGCATAATTGCATTTTCAAATGATGCGGCAATAAGGGAATAAAATATTTTAAGCTCGCCTATAATTTTATCCGTATAGCTTCCGCTGCCGTAAAGTGAAATTGCGATATGCGTTTTTTTAAGGCTTTTGAATTTTCGTTTAAGTCTTGGTATAAATGTTAATGTTATAGAAATTATAAGTGAAATTTTCGGCATAATTCTTCCGAAAAGGTACAGAAATTTATCCGGAGTAATCAGTATATTAAAGCATTTAAACTTAAATATAATTCCGATAAGCGAAACCGAAAGCATAACTCCGTATATTATTGCTTCAAGCGTAATAGGCTTATCGTTCATAAAAAACAGTATGCTTTCGCCTTTGTGAACAAACAGCGGATTTGTTACCGCTATAAGAACAAACAACGGTATGTAAAAGCTTATATCATCAAAAGCCGTATCCTTATGATTAAGAGAAATATACCATATAACCGAGGATAAAAGCGAGATGATAAGAATAATGGGGTTCATACTCAGCATTGAAATCAAAAGACTAAGCGTTATATAAAGCATAGTTGTAAATGGGTGAAGTGAAGCAAAAAAATTCATACTATATTTAAAAAGGGAATACATTAAAAATTAAAAATAATTCCCTTGTGTTTTCCTCCTATATTTAATTTATATTTCAATATTAGCTTAATAATTTTAACTTTCTGACGGAGATGGATAGCTTGGGATTTCGTAATATACATCTCTGCCTAAATCGCAGGTATATTTCCATTCTATTATATCCCCATCCGATACCTTATATTTATCGCAGCCGAAATCATAGCTTTCTCCGTTTACAAGGTATATCCAGCCGCTTAGCTCGCCGCACGAAAATTCATAGATATGATTAATTCCCTTTATATAAACGCTGTCAAAAGCATTCATATCGCTGCCCTGATAGATAAGAGGAATTTTCTTTTCTCTTGTTACTCTGTCTAATATATCAAAGGCGGTGTCGCCTTCACGAATTTTCATAAGCGTAGGCGGAAGTATTATTCCGTCACTTGGAATGTAGTCTGAAGCTTTAAGATTTTCATCAAGCTTATCAAGGTTGCTTAGAATGGTATTACAGCTTATGCTTACGGTTACGGTCTGACTTTCGGGAGTTATATCGTCAATATGTGTCAGATAGTATTCCTCAACAGATTGAATTTTAGTCCCTTTAAAAAGTACTATACAGATGAGAATAATAAATGCAAGCAGTAAAAAATCCTTTTTCTTCATTCTGATATATCTCCAATTTTCATTCACTACATAATTAGTTAATTAATTTACATATAATTCGGGCGGATATGAAATCCGCCCATTTTATCAATTTTTTCGAGATGCCCTCGATGCCGTCCTCTACAATATTTATCGCCTTAGTTTGCCTTTATGCCCTGTCGGCGAAGCCGACCG
>CAMCUJ010000163.1 GCA_945878965.1 uncultured Clostridia bacterium | reverse complement strand
TGTCACCGCCGAATTATATCTTAGTAAGGCAATTTTTAGAATATGCCGCAAGCAGACGTTTAGTTTCGCCGTTATCAAAATTAATTATAAGCATAACATCTTCGCCCATTTTCTGTGCCGACTCAACCGTTCCGTCACCGAAAACTCTGTGCTGTACCCTGTCGCCGGAGCTAAACTGTTTTACAAATTCATTAGTTTCCGAGTTCTTTGCACTGCTGACGCTTGAATTCGTTCCGACAGACGCCAGTTTTGAAAACTTCGATGCAGCCGTGCTTGGAATTTTAGATCTATCAATCTTTTTAACAGGCGGTCTGTATATTTCAATTAACTCGCTCGGTATCTCGTCCACAAATCTTGACTTCATAGTGTACTTGGTGGAACCGTACATAAACCTTGCCTTAGCCTGAGTAAGGAACAAATTCTTTTTCGCTCTTGTAATTCCGACATAGCAAAGTCTGCGCTCCTCCTCCATCTCCGCTTCATTTCCTATTGAACGAAGTCCCGGGAATGTTCCCTCCTCCATTCCGGCAATGAATACAGTAGGAAACTCAAGACCCTTTGCACTGTGTATAGTCATTAATGCCACGCTGTTTTGCGCATCATCGTAATTGTCAACGTCTGAAATCAGCGAGATATCCTCCAAAACCTGTTCCAGAGTTATGTTTGGCTCATCCTTCATTTTTGCCTGAACCATATTTAAAAATTCGTCAATATTCTCAAGTCTTGTAGTGTTTTCAACGCTCTTTTCAGCCATTAATGCGGTCTTAAGTCCCGAAAGCTGTATAACGGAGTTTACAAGCTCATAAAGATTTACATCTTCAGAGTTTTTATTTTCAATCATTTTAAGAATAATTTCCGCAAAGCCGCCTACATGATTTTTAATGCTTGAAGTAACATCATAATCAGAAATATTTCTGCAAACCTCAAACATACTTACGCCTTTTTCAAGAGCCAGCTCCTCAATGGTTGAAACTGTCTTTGCTCCTATCTTTCGTGCCGGCTCGTTAATTATACGCTTTAAAGCAACATTATCGTCATTGTTCTGAACAAGCCTTAAATATGAGGTTAAATCCTTAATTTCCTTACGGTCATAGAACCTTATACCGCCGAAAACTCTGTACGGAATTGCAGAATGAAGCAAGCTTTCCTCAAGAGAACGGGACTGTGCATTTGCTCTGTAAAGAATAGCAAAATCACTGTAATTGTCATTCTCGCAAAGGTCCTTAATTTTTTTGGATATGAAATCCGCCTCCGCACGGTTATCATCGCCTTCATAGAATACAATTTTATTTCCGTCACCGTTTGAAGTCCATAAATTCTTACCTTTTCTTCCGGCATTATTTTTAATTACCGCATTCGCCGCACTTAGAATATTCTGAGTTGAACGATAATTTTCTTCAAGCTTTATAACCTTAGCGTCCTTAAATTCCTTTTCAAAATTCAGAATATTTGAAATGTCCGCACCTCTGAATTTATAAATACTCTGGTCATCATCGCCCACAACGCAAAGATTACGATTCTTTGCGGCAAGCAGGCTAACAAGCTTATACTGAACCGCATTTGTATCCTGATACTCGTCAACTAAGATATACTTAAATCTATTTTGATAATAATCCAGTACATCCTCATTTTCCTCAAAAAGCTCAACCGTAAGATTAAGCAAATCATCAAAATCAAGAGCGTTATAGCTTTTAAGCTTTCTCTGATAAAGCTTATAAACCTTGGCTACAACTTCAAAATATCCGCCGTTTCCGAATGCCTGTGTATATTCGCTCGGCTCAACGAGAGCACTTTTTGCACCGCTTATTGCACTTGCCAAATATCTCGGCGTAAACTCCTTATCATTTAGGCTAAGCTCCTTTATACATTCCTTAATAACCGTCTGCTGGTCTGATGTATCAAATATAACAAAGCTTTTATCATAGCCAAGCTTGTCTATATCCCGTCTTAAAATTCTTACACACATTGAATGAAACGTACTTGCCCAGATATCATTTGCCGCCTCGCCAAGAAAATTATACAAACGGCTTTTAAGCTCGTTTGCCGCCTTATTGGTAAAGGTTATGGCAAGAATATTATATGGTTTTACAGGTTTTACAGGTATGAACTGCGAAATTTCATAAGGCAGCTCGTCAATCTCATCGTTTAAATACCAATTCATTATATCAAGCTCTGTATCGGTTATCTGAGGCGGAATATACTCATCAAAATAGGCATTTCCGTACATAATAAGCTGGGCAATTTTATGTATTATAACTGTAGTCTTGCCCGAACCCGCTCCGGCAAGCACAAGCAGAGGCCCGTCCGTATTGAAAACCGCCTCTTTTTGTTTATTATTAAGCTTTGTATATTCTTTTTCTATAATTCTCTTCCTAAGCTCTAAAAAATTAATCTTAACCACATCCTTCTTTTTATACACGGGACGGTCGGCAGACCGACATAATGATTAAATCCCGGTTGGCTGACGCCAACAGCCATCACTGAATTATTTAATGTATATTTTGTCCAAATCCTTATAAATATCATTATATACGGAAGAAAGCTGACCATCAAGCGTAGTCTTATAGAGCATTACATCATTTTCAAAGCATATTCCGATTATAGGGTTTTTCACATTAAACAATTTCTGAAAGCTTGAATATGCCTGTTTCTTTCCATCCTCCGTAACTGACAATCGGATATTTCTCATAGTTTCATTGATATCATCATCACTAAATCCGAATATATTGCCCTTTTCAAACATAAACCTAAAATCATTGTCCTCTGAGAGTTTGTAGGTTCCTATAAATAAGTCGTATTTTTTTGAATTTATCTGCTTTTCATAGTTTTCAAAGCTGACTTTTTTAATTTCGGTCTTTATTCCAAACTCATTAAGCTGTTTTGAAATCGCACTTGCAATCTGTTCACGAACCGCATTTTCCTCATTTATAAGTATCTCAAATTTAAGCTTATAAACCTTAGTTCTCTCTCTTAATTCACAACAGCCGTCCTTATACTCCCAGCCGTTATCCGTCAGGCATTTGAGTGCTTCGTCAGTATTTCTCTCTTTATAACCGTTCTCACTGTCAAACAGATATGAATCACGGCATATAGGAGTGCTTGCTGTACTGCCGTTTGACATAAGTATATCACTTACTATCTCATCACGGTTTATAACAAGGCTCATAGCTTGTCTTACTTCATCACGCTTCAACACATTATTGGTATTATTTATTCCGACAAACGTAAACTTATTGGTCGGAATTCCAAAATACGAATCACTCGTTGAATCTATAAATCTTCCCCAGTCCGAATTTTCAGACGGTGCTAACTGAATTGCTCCCGATGAAAATGAATACAGCGCGGTATCCTTATCCGGCAGTAATTTAACGGTTACCTCATCAAGATACGCCTTTCCGTTCCACCACGAATCATTCCTGACAAGGTGATACATATTTCCCTCGTTTCTGTCCTCGTATCGGAATGCTCCTGTACCGTTTGGAATAAATCCTTCTTTAGATACATTTCCTGCCTGTTTCTTTATTATCGGAAAACTCATAAGCCGCATAAACTCTGAATTTTCTTCTCTAAGCCGTATTTCAAGACTTAGACCTTGTACTTTTACACTGCTTATATTACTTACGTTATTTGCATAATAGCTATCCTTATTAAGCTTAATTTGTTCAATGGTATATTTAACATCATCACCCGTAAAGCTGCTGCCGTCATGCCAGAAAACATTATCTCTTAAAGTTATATTAAAAGTCTTGGCATCATCTGAAATATTCCAGTTTACTGCAAGTGACGGAGATAAGGACATATCTCTTTCTATATCAACAAGTCCGTCATAAACTATATTAAGCATCTGCATATTCGCATTATTGTTTGTAAGTATCGGGCATAATGTATCGGGCTTATACGAGAAAATAGCTATACTTCCGCCATATGCAGGTGCAAAATCAGACGTGTTTGCATTCTCTGAGTCCTTTTCGGTTTCTATTGTATGTTCAACATTTATATTGCTATCTTGGTTTTTTCCATCTTTTTTATCGGAATTATCACACGATGAAAGCGACAGAATAATTCCGATACATATTATTAAAGCTATAAAATTTCTGATTTTTTTAATTTTTGAATTCACCATTCATCATTCCTAATTTCTAATTTAATATAGTTTATACAATCTGAATAATGGCACACATTCTTCCGGTAC